>RFPX01000025.1 GCA_009925955.1 Betaproteobacteria bacterium | reverse complement strand
GATGGCCTTCAGGGGCAGGTTCTTGCCACCACGCACCTGTTGATCAGCGGTGATCACGGCCACAGCGCCGGTGTCTTCAATACGGTCCCGCAGCGATTGGGCCGAGAAGCCGCCAAACACCACCGAGTGCGTGGCACCGATCCGCGCGCAGGCCTGCATTGCCGCCACGCCGTCCACCGACATGGAGATGTAGATGATGACGCGGTCCCCTTTGCGCACACCCAGGGACTTCAGACCGTTGGCAATCTGGCAGGTTCGCGCCAGGAGTTGCGAGTAGCTGGTGCGAGAAACGGCGCCGTCGTCGGCCTCGAAAATCAGGGCCGTCTTGTCACCCAGTCCACGCTCAACATTGCGGTCCAAACAGTTGTATGACGCATTGAGTGTGCCGTCGGCAAACCACTTGTAGAACGGGGCCTGCGAAGCATCCAGCACCTGGGTGAAAGGCTTCTTCCAGCTGATCATCTCCCGCGCCAGGCGGGCCCAGTACCCTTCGTAGTCGTTGGCCGCTTCGGCCACCAAGCGTTCGTAGGCGGCCATGCCGGATACGCGCGCAGCCTTCACGGCAGCATCGGAGGGCAGATACAGCTTCTGGTCCTGGTTTTCGCTCACAAGGGTCTCCTCGGTTCGGTCTTGTTCAGGGCACGGGTGGGGCGGGGTGGAGACGCCATGCGATGCACGGGCGCCTCAACTCAACCCGAGATGGTCAGCGCGGGCGCTGACGAACCCCTTACTTTAGGCCGCAAATGGGCCCGCGGGGAACCCGATCGCCCTGTCCGTGAGTAGGGCGCACCCCTAAAATAGAGCGGTTCGCATACCCGACGGCCCCCAGCCGAACCCTCATGTCTTCTTCCCCTCCCAACGGCGCTGCCCCCATGGGCCCCCTGCCCCGCGCCATCTTTGCCAGCCGCTGGCTCCAATTGCCCCTGTATTTGGGGCTGATCCTGGCCCAGGCGGTGTACGTCTTTCAGTTCTGGACCGAGCTGGTCCACTTGGTAGAAGCGGCCTTCGGGCATCAGGACGCCCTGGCCAGCCTGGTCAAGAGCATCGGCTACAAGGCCACGCCCATCAAGGACGCAGCCGGCGCGGTCATCGGCTATGAACCCATTGCCAAGCTCAACGAGACCATCCTGATGCTGGTGGTGCTGGGACTGATCGATGTGGTGATGATCAGCAACCTCTTGATCATGGTGATCGTGGGCGGCTATGAAACCTTCGTCTCGCGCATGAACCTCGAGGGCCACCCCGACCAGCCCGAGTGGCTCAGCCACGTGAATGCCTCGGTGCTGAAGGTGAAGTTGGCCACCGCCATCATTGGCATCTCGTCGATCCACCTGCTCAAGACCTTCATCAATGCCGACAACTACACCGACAAGGTGCTGCTGTGGCAAACCGTGATCCACATCGCCTTCTTGTTCTCGGCCCTGGCCATTGCCTACGCCGATCGCTTGATGTCGCATGTGACCGATCAGCATTGACCCCCCGAACGCCGCGCCCCCCGCGGCGTTTTTGCAGGTTGAGCTTGCGCTGAAATCCGATTTCCCAGACGCTGTGAAAGACGTTCCGATGAGCACCACCATCCGCCACCACGACTTGGTCGAAACCATCGCTGCTGCCCTGCAGTACATCAGCTACTACCACCCGGCCGACTACATCGCCCACCTGGCGCGCGCCTATGAGCGCGAGCAAAGCCCCGCGGCCAAGGACGCCATGGCGCAGATCCTCACCAACAGCCGTCTGTGCGCCGAAGGCCACCGGCCCTTGTGTCAGGACACCGGCATCGTCAATGTGTTCCTGAAGATCGGCATGGATGTGCGTTTCGAGGGCTTCAAGGGCTCCCTGGAGGACGCCATCAACGAAGGCGTTCGCCAGGGCTACAACCACCCCGACAACAAGCTTCGCGCCTCGGTGCTGGCCGACCCGCTGTTCGAGCGCAAGAACACCAAGGACAACACGCCAGCCGTGGTGCACATGACCGTGGTGCCGGGCCACACCCTGGAGGTGACCGTGGCGGCCAAGGGCGGCGGCTCGGAGAACAAGAGCAAGTTTGTGATGATGAACCCCAGCGACAACCTGGTGGACTGGGTGCTCAAGACCGTGCCCACCATGGGTGCCGGCTGGTGCCCGCCGGGCATGTTGGGCATTGGCGTGGGCGGCACGGCCGAGAAGGCCATGCTGCTGGCCAAGGAAGCCCTGATGGACCCCATCGACATGTACGAGCTTCAGGCACGCGGCCCGCAGAACAAGCTCGAAGAACTGCGCCTGGAACTCTACGAAAAGGTCAACGCCTTGGGCATCGGCGCGCAGGGCCTGGGCGGTCTGACCACCGTGCTCGACATCAAGATCGCCACCTTCCCCACCCACGCGGCTAGCAAGCCTGTGGCCATGATCCCCAACTGTGCGGCCACGCGCCACGCCCATGTGGTGATGGACGGCAGCGGCCCGGCCTATATGGAGCCCCCATCGCTGGACCTGTGGCCCAAGGTGAACTGGACGCCTGATGCCCAAAAGAGCAAGCGCGTGGACCTCAACACGCTGACCGCGGCCGAAGTGGCCAGCTGGAAGCCCGGGGACACCCTGCTGCTCAACGGCAAGATGCTCACCGGCCGCGATGCCGCCCACAAGCGCATCCAAGACATGCTGGCCAAGGGCGAGAAGCTCCCCGTCGATTTCACGAACCGGGTCATTTACTACGTGGGCCCCGTGGACCCCGTGCGAGATGAGGTGGTCGGCCCCGCAGGCCCCACCACCGCCACGCGCATGGACAAGTTCACCGGCATGATGCTGGAAAAGACCGGCCTGATCGCCATGATTGGCAAGGCCGAGCGTGGGCCGGTGGCCATCGAAGCCATCAAACAGCACAAGAGCGCCTACCTGATGGCCGTGGGCGGTGCCGCCTACCTGGTGGCCAAGGCCATCAAGGGGGCCAAGGTGGTGGGCTTCGAGGACCTGGGCATGGAGGCCATCTACGAGTTTGATGTGAAGGACATGCCGGTAACCGTCGCCGTCGACAGCCAGGGCATCAGCGTGCACAACACCGGCCCCAAAGAGTGGCAGGCCAAGATCGGCAAGATTCCCGTGGCCGTGGCCTGAGCCACGGGACGGCTCAGCCCTGCGGCGGATGCTGCAGGCTGGGCGAAGGGGGTGATGCCCACTGAACGGCACGCTGGGGGCAAGGAATCACGACGCCCTGATCGGACAACACGGCCAGGATGGCCAGGTTGACATCCGACTTCACGTTGCCGCTGCCGTTTTCGGGGTCGGCGATCCAAAACGACACCACCAGGTCCAGCCCATCAGGGCCGAAACCGTCCAGGTGCACAGCCGGCGGCGGCTCATGCAACACCCTGGGCACCTGCACGATGGCCCGCACCAGATGCGGCCCCAACTGGGTCAAGTCGGTTCCGTAGGCCACGGTCACGGCCGTGCGCAGCACCACCTGGGGGTCTGCCAAAGATGAGTTCTCAATGCGCTGCGTGAGCAGCACCTCGTTGGGCACGATGGACTCCCGGCCATTGAGCGCCCGGATGACGGTGTAGCGCGTCTTGATGTCGGTGATGCGTCCCTCGAAACCGTCCACGTTGACCATGTCGCCGATGCGCACGCTGCGTTCAGCCAGGACCACAAAGCCGCTGACATAGTTGGCGGCCAGCTTCTGCAGGCCCAAGCCAATGCCCACGCCCAGCGCGCCTCCAAAGACGCCCAAGGCCGTCAGGGGAATGCCGGCCGCTGAAAGGGCCATCAAGACACCCACCACCAACAGGCCCGTGCGGATGATGTTGACCGCCATCTTGCGCAAGGACAGTGCGGCGGGGTCGCTGGACGGTGCCAACCGGGTGAGCACCTGCCGCTCCGCCACGGCACTCAGCCACAAGGTGATGAGCAGCACCACCACCACGCTCAGGGCACCTTCCAACAGGGTGCGCAGGCTCACCTTCTCGCTGCCCAAGCGCCATTGGATGGCGTCCATCTCCTGCAGCAACAGGGGCAGCAGGCCGGTCAACCACAGCACGATGGCGCCCCAGATCACCCAGGACCACACCCGCTGCAGGCGCTTGACCAGGTTGGACTCTGGAAACGCGGCCCGCAACACGCGCGCCGAACCCTGAACCACCAACAAGGCCAGCACGATCGGCAAGCCCAAGCGCAGCAAGGCTTCCAGCAGTGCGGCCGGTTGCTGCAACAGGTCCCAGGTCCACTGGGTCTGGCCCAACCAAAGACCGCTGTCGAAGATCGCTTCGCTACGCATTCCAACTCCTCAACTTCTGCACAGCACACCCACGTGTGCGGCCACACTGCGTGCCAATGCCGCCAGGTTGTAGCCGCCTTCCAGGCACGACACGATGCGCCCACTGCAGTGCCGCTCGGCCAAGGCCACCAGCTGCTCGGTGATCCAGGCGTAGTCGTCCTCCAGCAGGCCCAACTGCGCCAGCCCGTCGTCGCGGTGGGCGTCAAAACCCGCGGATATGAACAGCATCTGGGGCGCAAAGGCCTCCAGTCGCGGTACCCACTGTTGTTGAACCAGATCCCGAATGGCGGGGCCGCGCGTGTAGGGCGCCACGGGCACGTTCAGCAGGTTGCCGGCGCTGGGCACAGCACCGCTGTAGGGGTAGAGGGGATGCTGAAAGAAGCTGCACATGAGGATGCGCCCATCACCCGCCACGATGTCTTCCGTTCCATTGCCATGGTGCACATCGAAGTCGATGATGGCCACACGGTCCAGGCCCCGGGCTTCCACGGCATGGCGCGCTGCCACGGCCACCTGGTTGAAAAAGCAAAAGCCCATGACGCCGCCGCGCGTGGCGTGGTGGCCCGGCGGCCTGACGCTGCAAAAAGCGTTGGTCACTTCACCATCCAACACCGCATCGGTGGCCGCCACCGCTGCGCCAGCCGCCCGCGCCACGGCTGCAGCGGTGTGTGGGCAGGCCGTGGTGTCCGGGTCCAAGGCCAGGGTCTCGTGCTCGTCTTGCAGCCGCTTGAGCAAGGCTGTCAGGCGCTGCACATGGCCGGCTTCGTGCGCGCGCACGAGAGCCGACTCCGGGACCACGGGCGCCTCACGCCACTGCAAGGCGGCATCCAGGCCCGTGGAGCGCAAGTGGTCCTCAATGGCCGCCAGCCGCGCAGGCGACTCGGGGTGCCCAGGGCCCATGTCGTGCAATGCACAGTCGCGGTGGGTGTAGAACGCCGTGCTCATGCGCCGAATTGTCACCCCTGTGGCTGCAGGTAGCATGAAGCCCATGACACCACACACAAGCGGCCGGCACGGACCGCAGGTCCTTGCGGCCCAGCGGACAAGCGCCGCGCCTTGGCTCATGGCCGTCCCCCTCCTGGCGGCGCTGATGCTGGCCGCGCCATCAGCCAGCCGTGCCCAGGCACCGGAAGCCCCCCCAGCCGCGCCCACCCCAGAAGGCCCCACCCAAGCCGCTCCCCGACACCCCGGGGGCGACTACGCCCATCGGGAAGAGGTGCAACGGTTCGCCCGGGAACTGGCCGAACGCCACGGATGGAGCACAGAAGCAACCCTGAGCACACTGTCCCAGGCGCGCTACCTGCCCCGGGTGGCGCAGCTCATCATGCCGCCCCCTGCGGGCACAGCGAAGAACTGGGCGGCCTACCGCAGCCGCTTCATCGAACCCAAGCGGCTGCAGGCCGGCGTGCAGTTCTGGAACACCCACGACCGCTTGCTGCGTAAAGCCGAACGCACCTACGGCGTGCCCGCCTCCTTGATCGTGGGCATCATCGGCGTGGAAACCTACTACGGGCGCCACATGGGCGGCTTTCGGGTCTTGGACGCGCTGGCCACGCTCAGCTTTGACTTCCCCATTGGCCGCAGCGACCGCAGCGCCTACTTTCGCTCTGAACTGGAATCCTTGCTGGTCTGGGCTCGGCGAGAGGGGCGCGACCCGCAGCACGTCAAGGGCTCCTACGCAGGGGCCATCGGCTGGCCCCAATTCATGCCCACCAGCATCCTGCGGCATGCCGTGGACTTTGATGGCGACGGCCACATCAACCTCGAGCGCAATCTGGCCGATGTGATCGGCAGCGTGGCGCACTTTCTAAAGAACCACGGCTGGACTCCCGGGATGCCCACGCACTACCCGGTCGACCCCCCAGCGGACCCAGCAGCGCGCGCCGAGCTATTGGCCCCAGACATCGTGCCCAGCTTCTCGGCACAGGACATGGCCTCGCGCGGCGCGGTGCTGAGCGACCTGGCGCTAGGACACGAAGGCCCGCTGGCCCTGGTGGCGTTGGAAAACGGTGGTGCGGCTCCGAGCTTCGTGGCCGGCACCAGCAACTTCTACACCGTCACCCGCTACAACTGGTCCAGTTACTACGCCTTGGCCGTCATCGAGCTGGGGCGCGAGGTGCAGCAGGCCCGCAAGGCCCAAAACACCCGCTCGAACAAGCGCTAGGGCACGGCAGGACCCTGCGCAGCAGGCTGGTCATGCCAATGGCGCGGCTGCACAACGCGCCAGCATTGCGGCTGAGCGCCTTGCCACAACAGCGCGCCACACCAGGGTGAGCTGAGCAGGGGGATGCCCAGGTCGGCGTAGCGCTGCACCACGGCCGGCGCCGGGTGGCCATAACGGTTGCGATAGCCCGCCTGGGCCAGTGCCCAGCGTGGCTGAACCGCTTGCAAAAAGCCCTCGGTGGACGAAGTACGGCTGCCGTGGTGGGGCACGATCAAGCCGTCGGCGCGCAAGCCCGGTCCGTCAAATGCGTCCTGCAAGGCCTGCTCCTGTTCGCGTTCAATGTCGCCCGTCAGCAGCAGCGAACGCCCCCGCGCATCTTCCACGCGCAGCACACAGCTCAGAGCATTGGGCTTGGCGGTGCGGGGCTCATGGCCCCAAGGGTGCAAGACCTCAAACGCAACCCCATCCCATTGCCAGCGCTGCCCACGCCGGCACGGCTGGTGGTGGATCCCCAGCTTCAGCAGGGGGTGCGAGGGCTCCAGTGTGGAACGCAGCCGCGCCACGGGCAGGGCCTTGATCACCGAGGCGGCACCACCCACGTGGTCCAAATCACGGTGCGTCACCACCAATTCGTCCAAGCGACCCACCCCACGGTGGCGCAGGAAGGGCACCACCACCCGGTCGCCCGCATCACGCCCCTCGCCCCACGCCGGCCCCGCGTCCAGCAAGAGGGCGTGGTGCCGGGTGCGTACCAACACGGCCGTACCCTGCCCGACATCCAAACCCCACACCTCGGCCTCACCCCACCCCGGCAGACGTGGGGCTGGCACCAACAGGGGCAGCATCAGCGCCAGGCCGCTCAAGCCCAGCGCGGGGGGGCCGCGCATCAGGGCCAGCCACGCACCCACCAGTGCCAGGCCCAGGGCCCAAGCGCTGCTGCCAGGCACACCCACCACCGCACCCGGCAGGCCCACCAGCGCGGCCATGACCGCGCGCAAGGGCTCGACCACCCAGGGCAATAGGCCCCACAAGGCTGGCCACAGCACACCCATCAGACACAAGGGCGTGAGCACCAAGGTGATCCAGGGCAGCGCCAACAGGTTGCCCACCACACCCACGACCGACACCTCACCAAAGCACACGGCCGCCAAAGGCGCCAGCCCCACGCTGGTGAACACCTGAACGCGCATGGCCTCCCACAGTGGCCGCACGCGTTGATACAGGCCCCGATAGCCGCTTGGCGCAGGCGTCTCACAGCCATCCGACAGCCCCGGCCGGTGTGTGGGCTGCCCCGTCAAAATCAGCAGGCCCACGGCGGCGAAGGACAACCAAAAGCCCGACTGCCACACCGCCCAGGGGTCGAACACGACGATGGGAGCGGCCGCCCAGATCCACACCACCACCGCCGGCCAGTTCAGCTGCAACGTGCGGGCCAGGCACACCACGGCCAGCATGGCCACGGTCCGCTGGGCGGGCAAGCCCCAGCCGGCCAACAGGGCGTAGGCCAGTGCCAACAGCCAACCCACCCACAGGCCCACCCACGGCGCAGGGCACACCAGGCAAGCCGATGGCCAGCGCCGCCACAGCCACGCCGCCAAAGGCGCTGCCAAGGCGGCGAACACCGTGATGTGGGCACCGCTGATGGACAAGGCATGGGCCACGCCCGCAGCCCGAAACAACTGCCAGTCCTGCGCGTGCACCGACGCCTGGTCCCCAATGGTGAGCCCTGCCACCAAGCCCGCCAGCGCCTCGTCGGGCACATGGGCGTCGATCCGGTCGCGCACCCGTGCACGCTGCCGCTCAAACCAGGCCCAGGCGGTGGCCGGCCCCTCTAGGCGGCGCACCAGGCCCCGATGGCCCATGGCCACCGAACCGGAGGCGCCCAGATCCTGTTCCAAGAACCAGCGTTCAGCGTCGAAGGTACCGGGGTTGAGCGTCCCGTGCGGCCGCTTGAGCGTGACCGGCAACTGCCAGCGCTCCCCCGGCCGTGGCTCGGGCAACGCCGCCGCCACCAGCACGTCCACATGCGCTTCGCGCCACCAACCCAGCCACACCGCGCGGGCGAGCACCTGCACGGGCTCACCGGCCAGGGTGTGTGCAGCCTCCACCGAAAACACAAACTGCAAGCCTTGCGCGCTGCGCCGGGGCAAGCCCACCACAGTGCCTTGCACCAACAAGGGCACGCCCTCCCAGGCGTGGGGCAACCTCGCTTCAAGCCGTTGGGCGGTGCGCAAGCCCATGCTGCCCAGCGCCACCAACGCGGCGGCTGCCCCCACCGCGCAGAGCATGGCCAGGCGGCCGCGGACGGCCCAGGCCCCGTGGTGCCGGCGCCGCACCGCGCACAACAACACCGCCACGCCCAGCCCTGCACCAGCGGCCACCAGGGCCTGCAGCAAGGCCGCCGACGGCAGGCGCGGCCACAAGACCGGCAGGGCCACGCCAGCCACCCAGCCCACGGTGGACATCACCCCAACGGCGACCCAGCCCTGCGCGTCACCCCAGTTCCGCTTCACAGGCTCAATGTAGGATCTTGTTCGTCTTGTTCATCCCCTCTTCAGAGGCCCCCTCATGACCGCATCGACCATCGCCCAACGCCTGCAAGCACTGGGCATCCAACTGCCGCCTGTGGCCGTACCCGCGGCCGCCTACGTGCCGTTTGTCCAAACGGGCTCTCTGGTGTTCCTGTCGGGGCATATTGCCAAGCGCGACGGCAAGCCCTGGGTGGGCCAATTGGGCGCCACCATCAGCACCGCCGAGGGCCAGGCCGCCGCCCGCTCAGTGGCCATCGACCTGATGGGCACCCTGCAGGCCGCTGTGGGAGACCTGCAGCGCGTCAAGCGGATCGTCAAAGTGATGAGCTTGGTCAACAGCACCGGTGAATTCACGGAAGCCCACCTGGTGACCAACGGCTGCTCGCAGCTGCTGGTGGAGGTGTTTGGCCCCGAGGTGGGGGCGCATGCCCGCAGCGCATTTGGGGTGGCGCAGTTGCCCCTGGGGTCCTGCGTTGAGATCGAAATGGTCGTCGAGGTCTCCACCACTTGATGAGCCTCACCCATCGGCGCATCGCCGAGCCGCTATTGGCTGCCCTGCTGGCACTGGGGGCCGTCGGTCTGGCCCTCTTGTCACAACACGTGTATGGCCTGCAGCCCTGCCCTTGGTGCGTGTTGCAGCGCCTGGTGTTCGTGCTGGGCGCGGGCGTGGCCTTGTTGGAGGCCAGCGCCCTGATGGCCCTGCACCGTGGCAGTGGGGGCGCGGGCACCGGGTTGCGGATGGGCTGTCAAGCCAGTGCGGGCCTGCGCCTGGTGTTGGCGCTCAGCGGCGCGGCCGCTGCGGGCTGGCAGCACTTCGTGGCAGCCGCTCAAGCGTCGTGCAACCTCACCCTGGCCGACCAAATCCTGGCCATGACCCGGCTGGATGGGCTGCTGCCCGATATCTTCCAGCCCCGCGCCAGCTGTGTAGACGCCAAGGCATGGCTACTGGGTATGCCCTACGAATTCTGGAGCGCGGCGCTGTTCGCTTTGTTGGCCGTTGCGGCGCTGGCGTCTGTGACGCTCACAAGGACATCGAAGGCCTGAGGGCCATGGCGGCGCGCCAGCGCAGCAGGTGGGGATGTTCAGGCCCCGGCTTGACCTTGACGATGCGCGCGAAGTCCACCGCCACCACCGCCACGATATCGGCGATGCTGAACTGGTCGGCCGCCACGTAGTCCCGGCCGTCCAGGCGCTCGTTGAGCCACTGCATGAAGCGCTGCGTGCGCTCGACCCCCCGCTGTGCGAGGGCCGGAATCTGCTCATAGCCATCCGGCCCGGACAGGGCGCGGCCGGCCATCGCCGGTGAGGCGTTGCGAAAGCCTTCGGCAATGGCCAAGAGGCCTTCGACCTCCACACGCCAGTGCCAGCTGGCGATCTCAGCCTTCTCCACCGCGGTGCATCCCCACAGGGGAGGCTGCGGCGCATGGGCCTCCGCCCACGCCTCGATGGCGGCGTTGTCCGACAGCACCGTGCCGTCTTCCAGCCGCAGGGCCGGTACCGTGCACCGCGGGTTGATGGCGCGAAACGCGGCCCCCAACTGCTCGCCGGCGGCCAGGTTCACCTGTACCGTGTCGTGGCGAATGCCCTTCTCCGCCAAGACGATGCGCGCACGCCGGGGGCTGGGTGCGGTGGAACAGTCGTAGAGGGTGATCATCGGGGTTCCCGTTGAGGCATCGAATGCGAAGGGGTCTTCAGACCAGCGGCGTCACGCGCATGGGCCGCGGGAAGCCCTCGACCTTGCGCCCCTTGCGCGCGCGCTTGCCGGCATGCTGCGCCAGCGTGGCGCCCTGCAGCTTTTCGTCCTTGTCCTTACCGCCTCGGCCCTGGCCCGCCACCCTGAGCGCCCCGGAAAAGGTGCACACCGACACCAGCGGCGTCTTGGCATCCACATCCATGAGCGTCAGGCCACGCCCACCTCCGGGCTGTAACTTCATCTCCTCACGCGCGAACACCAACAGGCGGCCGTCCAACGCCAAGGCCGCCACCGCATCGTGCGACGGCAGCACCTGGGCAGGCGGCAAGACCTGCTCGCCGGGCTCGATGGACAAGAAGGCCTTGCCCGCGCGCTGGCGGCTGTGCAGGTCCGACAGGCGGGCCATGAGGCCAAAGCCACCGGTGCCGGCCAGCAGCAGCACCGTGTCCCCGGGACCGGCCAGGTAGTGTGCGGGCTGCGTTCCGCTCTCCAACTCAATGAAGGTGGTGATGGGTGCGCCATCCCCGCGCCCGCCCGGCAGCGCTGACACAGCCACCGAATAGGCCCTGCCATTGCTGCCCAGGACCACCAAAGCGTCCACGCTGCGGCAGGCAAATGTGCCGTACAGCGCATCGCCGGACTTGAACTGCAAGGCTGCAGCCTCAACCTCATGCCCCTTGAGTGCGCGCACCCCAGCCCTTGAGGCTGACCACCACGGTCACCGGTTCGTCCACCACCCTCACC
>RFPX01000240.1 GCA_009925955.1 Betaproteobacteria bacterium | reverse complement strand
ACTTCCGAGGCGGCGCGCGCCACGGCGTCTTCATCGTCACCCACGATGTCGCCGATCAGCACCATCTTGGGTAGGCCCGAGGCACTTTGCCCACCGCGCTTGCTCTTGGTGGTGTAGCCCACGGCCTTGAGGTAGCGGTCGTCCAGGTGTTCCAGACCCGCCAACATCACGGGCGAACCGGCCTGCCCATCGGCCAGGGGGGCGGTGGCCACCTTGGCCTGCTCGAACAAGAAGTCCTTGATTTCCACGATCGACGGCACCGCATCCTTGGCGTTGCCGAAGAACTCCAGACACACGGTTCGCACGTGCTGGGGCATGCGGTGCACCACCCAGCGGGCGCTGGTGATCAGGCCATCGCAGCCTTCCTTCTGGATACCCGGCAGGCCCGCCAGGAACTTGTCGGTGACGTCCTTGCCCAGCCCCTCCTTGCGGAACACGCTGCCAGCGATGGTCAGCGTTTCGGTGCGCTCCAGTGTCTTGCCCGAGGCATCAAAGTAACGCAGCTCAAAGCGTGCCTGCGGCACGTCGTGGATCTTGCCCAGGTTGTGATCCAGGCGCACCACCTCCAGCCACTTGGCGTCGGGCGTGACCATCTTCCAGCTGGCCAGGTTGTCCAGGGCTGTGCCCCACAGAACCGCCTTCTTGCCGCCGGCGTTCATGGCGATGTTGCCGCCGATGCACGAGGCCTCGGCGCTGGTGGGATCCACGGCAAACACAAAGCCGCCGCGCTCGGCGGCATCGGCCACGCGCTGGGTGACCACACCGGCTTCGGTCCAGATGGTGGCCACGGGGCGGCCCACCCCTGGCAGCTCGACCATCTCCACCTCGGTCATCTGTTCGAGCTTCTCGGTGTTGATCACCGCGCTCTTCCACGTCAGGGGCACCGCCCCGCCGGTGTAGCCGGTTCCACCACCGCGGGGGATGATGGTCAGACCCAGGTCCACGCAGCCCTTGACCAAGGCGGCCATCTCGGCCTCGGTGTCGGGGGTGAGCACCACGAAGGGGTACTCCACGCGCCAGTCGGTGGCATCGGTGACGTGCGACACGCGCGACAGCCCATCGAACTTGATGTTGTCCTTGGCGGTGTGACGGCCCAGCACCCGGCGCGTGCGCTTGCGCAAGTCGGCCATCAGATCGAAGGACTGCTCAAAGCCCTGAACGCTGCGCCGGGCCGCTTCGAGCAGTTCGCCCACCAGGGCGTCGCGCGCAGCGTCCTGTGAGGCGGTGCGTCGGCGCTCCACCTCCTGCAGCCGGTGGTGCAGCGCCTCCACCAACAAGCGTCGCCGGCGCGGGTTGTCCAGCAGGTCGTCTTGCAGGTAGGGGTTGCGTTGCACCACCCAGATATCGCCCAACACCTCGTAGAGCATGCGGGCCGAGCGGCCCGTCTGGCGCTCCTGGCGCAGGCGGCTGAGCAGGTCCCAGGCGCGCGCGCCCAACAGGCGAATCACGATCTCCCGGTCGGAGAACGAGGTGTAGTTGTAGGGGATCTCGCGCAGGCGCTGCGGTGGCAGTGTGTCCTGTGCGGCCAAACCGGCATCCAGATCACCCAGTGCGGTCAGGGAAAGCGGTGCATTCATGAAAAACCGCAGCATCGGCGGGCAGACGGTTACCCGCTTCCCGATACTGACCCGGTATGCTAACCGAGTGGCCCCTTCCGCCCTGGTGACAGGGTTTCAGGCCTGTTTCTCAGGGGCCTGGTCGTCGGGGGCCGGCAGAACCTTGAGGTGGCGCAGCCGTGGCACCCGCCAGGCGCCCAGGGCCAGGAGCAAAGACGTGCCTCCAGCAAAGGCCAAGGCCCATCGCAGGCCCAGGTGTTCGCCCAACCAGCCCCCCAACAAGGCCCCTGGGCCGGCGGCCAGCAGGGTGAGCCAGCGCATGGTGCTGGTCATGCGGCCCAACAGGGGCGCTGGGGTGACGGCTTGGCGCAGGGCCAAAAAGTTGATGAAGATGAAAATGGCCCCGGCGCTGAAGCTCATGAGCATGGCGGCAAACAAGACCACCCCCACCGGCCCGGCGGGCGCCACGGCCAGCACCAACCAGCCCACCCCGGTGATGGCAAAACCCATGAGCATGCACGGGCCCGGCCCGATGCGCGCGCTGATGCGCCGACCCAGGACACTGGCCACCACCGTTCCCACGCCCAGGGCGATATAGGACAGCCCAATGGACTGCTCACCCATGCCCAGGAGGCGGGTGGCGAAGAGGATCTGCACCACCACCGCCGCGTGGTGCGCCATCTGCCACAAGCCCACGGTGACGGCCAGGGTCACCAGCAGCGGGTTGCCACCGACGAAGCGCAAGCCCTCCATCAGGTCGCGCCAGAAGGCCTGCACGGCCGAACCCTGTGCGGCCTTGGGGGCCTCTTCGTGGATGGGAATGCCCCGCAGGATCAAGGCCGAACCCACCAGCAGGGCCGCATCCACCAGCAGCGCAGCGGGCGCACCCATCAGCTTGATCAGGGCACCGGCCAAGCCCGGGCCGGCCACTTC
>RFPX01000239.1 GCA_009925955.1 Betaproteobacteria bacterium | reverse complement strand
TGCCCACCCCGCAGGCCCAGTGCCTGGGTGTGGACTGGTTTGAAGCGGTTCTGCTGGCCCACGATGCACACGCAGCTCCTGCCGACCTGTTGCCGCATGCACAGGCGTTCAGGCGCCCACCACGCCCGCTTCGTGGCCATGCCCAACGCTGGGCCCCCACGGTGAACCTGCCCCACACCCCGCTTCAGCTCAGCGCCTGCCGCCGTCTGGAAGATGGCCGCCTGGAGCTTCGTTTGTGGAACCCCTGCGAAGCCGCCGTCTTGCTGCCCCTGCAGCCAGGGCTGTGGGCCCGGGTGAGGGCCGATGGACAGTTATGGCCTGATGAACATGGCCAAGACCTTGTAGCCGAATCTGCGGACGCCCTGGCGCTGGCCGTGCACACGGTCGCACCCCACCAGCTGATCACCTTGCGCAGCCACGCGCCCTGGAGCGCCCTGTGAAGCGGGTTCTGGCAGCCATCCCGGTGGATGCGCGCCCGGCGGTGCGTAGCCAGGTGCAGGAGCTGGTGGCCTGTGCCGGGTGGGAGCTGCGCATGCCGCCAGTGTCGCTGCTGGGTCGGCTGCGGCTGCCTGGGGACCGAGACGCTCTGCACGACTGGCTCCTGGAGCAAGCCCCACACGTGGACGGCTTCGTCCTGTCGCTGGATATGCTGGTCTACGGTGGACTGGTGCCCTCGCGCTTCATAGAGGACCGCGGCCAGGACCTGCTGCAGCGCCTGCAGATCTTGCTGCTTCTGCGCAAACAAGCGCCGAACCGTCCGCTGTTCGCTTTTGCTGCAACGATGCGAATCTCCAACAACGCGGTGGCTGAAGAAGAGAAAGACTATTGGGCTGCGCACGGTCCACAGCTGTGGTCTTGGTCTTTTCACCAAGACCGTGCACGACACGCCCCTGAGCCTGAAGCGGCGGAGCACAGCACAGCCGAGGTCTTGCGCCTTGAACAAGCCATACCGGCGGCCATACGCCAAGACTATCTGAACACCCGGCAGCGCAACCTGGAGGTGACCTTGCAGGCCCTGCAGGCGGTGCGAACCGGACTCATCGACCGCTTGGTTCTGCCGCAAGATGACACCGCCGAATGGGGCCTGAATGTGGCGGAGCGGCGTCGGCTGCAGGCGCAGGTGCAGGCGTGGGCCCTGCAAGACCGAGTGGCCATCTACGCCGGAGCCGATGAAGTGATGCACACCCTGTGTGCCCGGATGGTCGCGCAGCTGGAGGCTCGACCGCCGCTGTGTGTGGCCTTGTGGCCCGGCGACGCGAAAGGCCTTTCGGCCATACGGGCGCGCTATGAAGACCGACCCGTGTGGGACTCCATCGCGGCCCAAATGGCCGCCGTGGGTGCCGTGGCGGTCAAACCCGAATCGAAGGCCGATGTAGTGCTGGCCCTTCACAGCCAAGGGCGCGAGCAGGGCGATTGGGCGATGGGCCTTGCGCTGCCCGAGCCGCGTGAGCTGTCCGCTGAGTGGGTTCGAGCGTTGCAGCGTTTGCACACCCGGGGCCAGCCCTGGGCCATGGCCGACCTGGCCTATGCCAATGGCGGCGACCCCCAATGGCTAGCAGGTGGTGTGCCCCTGCCCGACGCCTATGCGGGCTGGAACACCGCCAGCAACACCCTGGGCAGCGTGTTGGCGCAGTGTCGGCTGGGTGCGGCCCAGCTGCAGGGGCCCGCGTCGCGGCGGGCGCTGAGCCTGCGCCTGTTGGAAGACCTGCTGTACCAAGCGCAGGTGCGGCAAACCTTACGCGCGCAGGTCGATGAGAGCACCTGCTCGCCGCAGGAACTGCTGCAAGCCGCGCGTGCGTTGATGCTGCCGGCTTCCCGAGCATTCGCACAAGCCCACGGCCTGAGCCACTGCGTGTCCGATCTGAGTCTGCCGTGGGACCGCAGCTTCGAGCTTGACCTGCAGCTGGAGCCCTTGGCATGAGCCGCCCCTGGCAGTGCGACATTGCCGTGATCGGCGCCAGCCTGGGCGGGGTGCTGGCGGCCTGGCGAGCCAGCCAGGCCGGCCAGCGGGTGCTGTTGGTGTTCCGCTCGAAATCGAGATTGAAGATGTTGAGGTCACCTGATCTGAAATACTTTTTGAGCGTTGGCAGCGCCTCACGCTTGATGGCTTTTTCGCCATGAACATCACCAACGATGTGAATGATGATGTCTCTATTTGATTTCTTATGCGCCAAAGCTTGAGATTGACCGAAAATGACTTGAGAACTGATTGCGAAAATTGAAAGAAATATCGCAATCTTTGATTTCATAATTGAATCTTAGGTGAGTGTCCCCGGCGGGAGTTGAACCTGCGACCTACCGCTTAGGAGGCGGTTGCTCTATCCACTGAGCTACGGGGACCTATTCATTTATTACGCGATAACTTGGCAAAGGTTATCTCTATGGCTAGCCTTGGGCTAACACGCTCAACAATGGTCGTGTGTAATAACGAATGAAAGGCCACCCATGAAAGCGCTCGTTATCGGCGCAGGCGGAGTTGGCAGTGCAATC
>RFPX01000238.1 GCA_009925955.1 Betaproteobacteria bacterium | reverse complement strand
TGGGCATCGGCGCGCAGGGCCTGGGCGGCCTGACCACCGTGCTGGATGTGAAGATCAAGATGTACCCCACCCACGCGGCCAGCAAGCCGGTGGCCATGATCCCCAACTGCGCGGCCACCCGCCACGCCCACTTCGTCATGGACGGCTCCGGCCCCGTGTACCTCGACCCGCCCAGCCTGGACCTCTGGCCCGATGTGAACTGGGTGCCCGATACGCAGAAAAGCCAGCGCGTGGACCTCAACACCCTCACCAAAGAACAGGTGGCCAGCTGGAAGCCCGGCCAAACCCTGCTGCTCAACGGCAAGATGCTCACCGGGCGCGATGCCGCACACAAGCGCATCCAGGACATGCTGGCCAAGGGCGAGAAGCTGCCGGTGGACTTCACCAACCGCGTGATCTATTACGTCGGCCCGGTCGACCCGGTGCGTGACGAGGTCGTTGGCCCGGCCGGCCCGACCACCGCCACCCGCATGGACAAGTTCACCGACATGATGCTGGCCCAAACCGGCCTGATCGCCATGGTCGGCAAGGCCGAGCGCGGCCCCACCGCCATCGAGGCCATCAAGAAGCACCAGAGCGCCTACCTCATGGCCGTGGGCGGCGCGGCCTACCTGGTGTCCAAGGCCATCAAAGGCGCGAAAGTCGTGGGCTTTGCCGACCTGGGCATGGAAGCCATCTACGAGTTCGACGTGGTCGACATGCCGGTGACCGTGGCGGTCGATGCGGGCGGCACCAGCGCCCACATCACCGGCCCGGCCGAGTGGGAAAAACGCATCGCCAGCGGCGAGTTCAAGGGCATCAGCGTCACGGCGGGCTGATGCGCCCCATCGGCGTTTTTGACAGCGGCATCGGCGGCCTGAGCGTGCTGCAGGCCCTGCAGGCCGAACTGCCGCACGAACGCTTTGTCTACCTGGCCGACACCGGCCACGCCCCCTATGGCGAAAAATCCGAAACCTTCGTGCGCCAGCGCAGCCTGGCCATTGCCCAGCACCTGATCGAGCAGCACCACATCAAAGCCCTGGTGGTGGCCTGCAACACCGCCACCGCCGCCGCCATCCACGTGCTGCGCAGCCACCACCCGCAACTGGTGCTGGTCGGCGTGGAGCCCGCCCTTAAACCCGCCACCCAACTCACGCGCACCGGGCGGGTGGGCGTCATGGCCACCCAGGGCACGGTGGGCAGTGAGAAATTTCAGCGCCTGCTCGCCAGCATGGACCCGGGCATCCACTTTGAAGTCAAAGCCTGCAACGGCCTGGCCCTGGCCATCGAGCAAAGCACCCTGCCCGCCCACGCCAGCCCCGCCCAGGCTCAAGTGGGCCAATTGCTACAACAGTACGTGACCGAACTCGGCCCCTTTGGCCCCCAAAGTGGCCACATCGACACCCTGGTGCTGGGCTGCACCCACTACGTGTTTGCACAAGAGCAGTTGCAACAACTGGTCGGCCCTGGGGTTCGGCTGATCTCCACCGGCGAACCCGTGGCCCGCCAGACCCACCGCCTGCTCCAAAGCGCAGGCCTGCTGAGCCCCCAAGCCGCCCCCGCACACGCCCATGGCCGCGTGGCGCTCTACACCACGGGCGATCTGGAAGGGCTCAAAGCAGCGGCGCAGCGGTGGCTAGGTCTGCCGGGTGATGACTGCCATGCGGCAGTGGGGGTTTGAATTGCTGTGGATGGCGGGTTGAGGCTGCAAGCCGCTACGCCATGTGGTCAGATGACGGGCGGCTTTCGACCCTATGCAGTCTTTCAACCTCCAACACAGAGCGCCAGCAGTGAGGCCGATAGCTGACTACGAGACCTTGGTCGATTCACAGGGCCGTCGCTCCTGCAGCGAAGTGTTAGCCCTCAGCACACGGATTTCTACTCACTCTGTTTTCTCAAATTGCCGATGAACCGTTCTCGCCTCTTTATTTCGCGAGTGATCTCGCTTGGTGTACTCCATGTACCCCTTGAACGACTCTGGGACACCAATGTGAACTGGCTTTGTCGTTGGGAAGTTCTGCAGATGGGAAACAATTACGCGCCCAAGTGCTTCGCCAAATACTGTTGGAACAGCGTTTCCAATTTGCTTGTACTGATGGGCTTTTGTACCGCACACCACCCAGTCTTCAGGGAAGCCCTGAAGCAGTTTTACCTCGTTGAATGTCAGCCTGCGCAACTGCCCATTCCACCGAATCCAATCCTGACTTGCAGATCCAGTAACCGTTCGGGCCGGCAAATTCAGATCTGCTATGAAGGTTCCTTGCCGATAACCCCAATGCCCTCCAGGCCTTGTTGCCTCGGCCTTACCAGGGCTCTTTAAGCCACTGCCATCACGGATATCTACCAATTGCTCATAGAGCGACTTGCTGGGGTATGTGAAATTGGATTGATCTTCATCCGCGTGCGTAGAAAGAAACTCTCGCAGTGATCGCCAAGGCGCCTCAAAAAGACCGACGCCTCTATGAAACATTGGATCAGGAAAGTTTGGAGCTTCTCCTTTTCTCGAACCAATA
>RFPX01000237.1 GCA_009925955.1 Betaproteobacteria bacterium | reverse complement strand
ATCAGCATCGCCAGCCAAACCGGGTCAACGCCTTGAGAGATCAACACCGGCATGAACAGAGGCACCGCGATGTAGCTGATCTCGATCCACTCAATGAAAAAGCCCAAAACAAAAATCAGGAGCATCATGAACCAGATGTCGCTGTTCACGCCACCGGGCAGCCAGTCGAACATCTTCGTGATGAGCTCTTCCCCTTGCAGACCGCGGAAGGCCAGCGCAAAGACCTGCGCAGCCATCAGGATGAACATCATGATGGCGGTGATCTTTGACGTCTCCAAGGCCACATCCTTGAGCGTCTTGAGACTCAGGCGTCCAGCCGATAGCGTTATCAAGACAGACCCCACCGCGCCCATCGATGCCGCCTCAGTGGGTGCAGCCACACCACCCACGATCGCACCCAACACCGACACCACCAGCAAGATGGGCGGCACGACCACCTTCCAAAACCGCTTGAGCAGATCGCTGCGGCTGACCTTGGCGCGCTCTTCCAGCGGGATCGGGGGCATCAGGCTTGGGTTCATCCAGCCCCTGACCAGCAGGTAGACGATGTACAAACCAGCCAACATCAAGCCCGGCATGACTGCAGCGGCGAACAAGGTGCCCACCGACAACTGCATGATGTCCGACAGGAGGATGAGAATGAGGCTGGGCGGAATGATTTGCCCCAGCGTGCCGGATGCACATATGGCGCCACAGGCCAGCCCCTTGTCATACCCCCGTCGAATCAGTGTGGGCAAGGTCAACAGGCCCAGCGTGATGACCGTGGCCCCCACGATGCCTGTGGTGGCCCCCATGAGCACCCCAAACAGGATGATGCCCACCCCCATGCCGCCGTTGAGCCCGCCGGCCAGCAAGCCCATGACGTCGAGCAAATCGTCGGCCAGCCGCGACTTCTCCAACATCACGCCCATGAACACAAACAGCGGAATGGCCATCCACTGGTAGCCCGCCACGATGCCGAAAAAGCGGGCCCCAAGCAGGTTGAATAGGGTGTCACCGAAGCCCAGCCACCCAAACACGAACCCCACCACGGCCAAGGTGGTGGCCACCGGGATTCCGATCATCAACAGCACAAAGAAGGCTGCGAGCATCAACAGCGCATAGGTCTGCAACTCAAACACGGCCGCGCTCCTGAAGAACCCGCCGGGCAATGGCCGCAGCGCATTGCAGCGCTACCAACACATACCCCAGCGGAATGAAGGCCTTGATCACCCACCGATACGCAATGCCGCCAGGGTCAGCGGAGCCCTCGCTAATCACGTAGGACTGCATCACATAGGGCACGGAAATCTTGATGAACAACAGGCTGACCGCCAAGAGCAGCGCGAGCGACACGAGGTCGACGATGTACTTCCTTCGCGCGCTGTATCCCGCATAGAACACATCCACACGAACGTTGTCACCGCGCTGAAGGGCATAGCAAATCCCCAGCAGTATCAAAGCGGCCAACAAGTGCCACTCCAGCTCCTGCGCCCACACCGAACCCACGCTCATGGAGTAGCGCAAGAGCACGTTGGTGGCCACCAAGCCAATCATCAACAGGGTGATCCACAGCGTGAGCTTGCCCACGCCGTCGATGAAGGCCTCTATGGCCTCAACGGCTTTCTGCATATCGAACGGCCTTCATCAAGGGTGCAAAAACGAACACCAAACCGCCCGGCCACTCAAGGCCTGCCGGGCGCCCATCGAGCGGCAGCCCTAGCCGCGAACCTTGACGTGATAAGCCTCTTCGCTGATCTCGCTCCAGCGGTCGAACTTGGCCTTGAAGGCGAAGTAGCTGTCGTGCACCTTCTTGACCAGCGGATCTTTAGCCACCGCTTCGGCCAGCACTTTGTCTGTCTCTGTGCGCAAGGCCTTGATCACCGAATCGGGCAGCGGCTTGGCCACCACCTTGTGGTTCTTGATCAGGTCCTCCATAGCGTCGGAATTGGCCTTTTGGCACCAACCTTCACTGATCACGTTGCACGCTGCGGCAGCGTTGCTCACGATGGCTTGCAGGTCCCGGGGCAGCTTGTCCCAGGCCGCTTTGTTGATCAGCAGTTCGCTCACCGTGGCCGATTCATGCCAGCCGGTGGTGTAGTAAAACTTGGCCGCCTTGTGCAGGCCCAAGCGCCTGTCCTGGAAGGGCCCTACGAACTCGGCCGCATCAATCACGCCGCGCTCCAATGCGGGGAAGATCTCACCGCCAGGCAAGACCTTCACATCCACACCCAGGGATGCGTACACCTTGCCGGCCAAGCCCGGGATGCGCATCTTCAGCCCGCGCAAGTCCGCTACCGAGTTGATTTCCTTTTTGAACCATCCCGTCATCTGCACGCCCGTGTTGCCACACGGCATGGCGATCATCCCAAACGGGGCATAGACCTCGTTCCACAGCTCCTGGCCACCGCCGTCATAGAGCCAGCCGTTCATCCCCTGGAAGTTCATGCCAAAGGGAACCGCCGTGAAGTACTGCGCGGCAAATGTCTTGCCGGTCCAGAAGTAGGCATTGGCGTGGTTCAT
>RFPX01000236.1 GCA_009925955.1 Betaproteobacteria bacterium | reverse complement strand
GCAATGGCGGTGGCGTTGTCGCCCGCACGCTGCGCCGCAGCGGCCTTCATGCGGTTGACCGTCAGGGACTCGGCGGGGGTCAAGCCCGAAACCGCCTCGGCCTCGCGCACCTTGGCCAGCGCCTCTCGGCCTTTGCCGGCCTTGAGCAGTTCGCTGGCCTGCTGCAGGGGGCGGCCCACCTCGGCCCGCACCGCATCGGCGTGAACGGGGCTGTGCAGCAGGGCCATCAGGGCAGAGGCCGCCATCAGGTGGCGCAGGGGGCGTGAAGTCTTGTGCATGTGAACGCTCAAAGGTTGAACGGGTCAGAGAAAAAGCCGACGATGCACAGCATCATCGGCTTTTGATGTGAAAGCGATGCAGCAGTCCGTCAGTTCATGAACTGCTCGTTGCCGACCAAGCCAATCTTGGTCACGCCCAAGCGCTGTGCGCTGGCCATCACCATGGCCACGTAGCGGTAGGTGACGAGCTTGTTGGGCCGCAGGTGCACTTCCGGCTGGTCCGGCATGGCCGCCACTTGCTGCAAGCGCGCTTCCAAGTCTGCCCGGTCCGCCACGATCTGGCCGTTCCATCCAATGGTGCCGTCGAAGTCCACATCGATGCGGATGATTTCCGGCGGCTTGGGCGGGGGCGGCGCGTTGTTGGGCACCGGCATGTTCATCTTCACGGCGTGCGTTTGCACCGGAATCGTGATGATGAACATGATCAGCAACACCAGCATCACGTCGATCAGCGGCGTGGTGTTGATGTCCACCAGAACTTCGTCGTCGTCACCACCGGAACCGACATTCATACCCATGGTTTGATTCCTCCGATGATGTTCAGCGCGTGACCCCGCCCGCGGGCGGTTCACTGATGAAGCCGACCTTCAGGATGCCGGCGCGCTGACAGGCCACCACCACTGATGAAGCCGACCTTCAGGATGCCGGCGCGCTGACAGGCCACCACCACGCGACCCACGGATTCATAGCGAACCTCGAGGTCACCGCGGATGTGCACTTCCGGTTGCGGGTCGAGCACGCTCTTTTCCTTGAGCCGGTTGACCAGCGTTTCGGAGTCGGGCAGACGCTCCATGTTCCAGTACACGTCGCCATCGCGGTCCACCGCGATCACGATGTTTTCGGGCTTGGTTTGCGTCGGCACGTTGCGCTCTTTGGGCAGCTCCAACGGTACCGACTGGGTGACCACGGGAATCGTGATCAGGAAGATGATCAACAGCACCAACATCACGTCCACCAGGGGCGTGGTGTTGATGGTGGAGTTCATCTGGTCTTCGCCATCATCGGGCGAGCCCACACTCATGGCCATATGCCTGTCCTTTCAGAAGTCCTGCTGCTCGGTGTTGCCGGCTGCTGGGAGGGTGCAGGGCACCCAAGCGCAGCCGGCAAGCGGCCCGGGACTTACTTCTTGCCAGCCAGCAGCACGTTGTGCAGGTCGCCCGAGAAGGCGCGCACGCGCTCCATGGCGGACTTGTTGCGGCGGATCAGCCAGTTGTAGCCCATCACCGCAGGCACGGCCACGGCCAGGCCGATGGCCGTCATGATCAGCGCCTCACCCACGGGGCCCGCCACCTTGTCGATGGACGCCTGGCCCGAGATGCCAATGGCCGTCAGCGCGTGGTAGATGCCCCAAACGGTACCGAACAGGCCCACGAACGGAGAGGTGGAGCCGACGGTGGCCAGGAAGGCCAGGCCGTCTTGCAGGCGGCTGTTCACATTGCCCACCGCGCGTTCGACGCTCATGCCGATCCAGGTGTGGCGGTCGATCTGCTCGGTCAGGGTGCCTTCGTGGTGGTCATCGGCCTTGATCGCCTGCTCGGCGATGTAGCGGAAGGCGCTGCCTTCTTCCAGGGTGGACATGCCGTCCTTCACCGATCCAGCGGTCCAGAAGGTTTCGGCCGCCTTCTCAGCAGACTTGTACAGCTTTTGCTGTTCCCACAGCTTGGTGAAGATGATGTACCACGAGCCAATCGACATGATGATCATGATCACCAGGGTGATCTTGGCCACCGCATCGCCCTGTGCCCACATGGCCTCCAGGCCGTAGGGGTTGACCACGGATTCTTTGGCAACTTCAGCGGCGGGCGCTTGGGCCGCAGCCGAGCCGGCAGCCACCAGCATGGCAGCGGTCATCGCCAGGCGCAGGGTGTTGTTCACAGACATGATTCCTCCAGGGATACAAAGCGCTCGTGATCGAGTAGGAGCGCAGCAGGTTGCATTGGGAAACGCCGGGCGGGGTGGCCGCCCCGGCGACACTCAAGACAGTAGGTGCAGTGGCGGCATCAATCAACCAGCTTCCACACGTACTCCACGCGTCCGGAGAGCCGCTCGGGCTTTCCATCCACCATGCCGGGTCGGCCCTTACAGGCCTTCACGGCTTCCAGCGTGGCCCGGTCGAGCTGCTTGTGCTCTCGGGTCGGGCCACTGGATCTCTCAACCGACGCCTCGGTGATGCGGCCGTCGATTTCCATCGTGTAGGTCACCACCACCGTGCCCTGTGTCTCGGCGCGGCGGGCAGCCGTC
>RFPX01000235.1 GCA_009925955.1 Betaproteobacteria bacterium | reverse complement strand
CTGAGGTCTTCCACGACACGCTTGTAGATCTTGGCTTTGCGAACATCGCCTTCGGCCGGCTGGAACTCCCGGCTCAGCGCCGTGGCAAAGGCTTCCATCACTTCACGGTTGCGATCGGCGTCGCGCTGTGCCCGCCAGGCTTCACCGTGATACCGCCCCCTCACCCAGTCTGCGAAGCGGCCCAAGGCACCGATGACCACCACATCACCGTGTTCATCGACCTTGACCCTGCTCTCGCCGCGCTCGGCGGCGCTCAAGAGTTGCATCACTTCGCTGCCGGTTTGGGGAACGCGCATGGGGCCTGTGCAAGAGAGATGGATTTTTGACCGGGACCTTATACTTTCGTATATTAATCAAAAGAGGCACATTTGGCGACCCCAAATGGGTGCTGAACAGGAGAAACCAGATGCTGGACCAACTGGAGGTGGGGCAAACGGTCACGGTCGCCGTGCCGACGGAGGCCCAGGCCTGGGAGGTGATGCACCTAGAAGCGGGCTACTTGGTTCATGCGCCGGCCTTTGTGCCCCAGGGCCAAGACCGTGCCGCGGTGATGCGGGGCTGCCTGGCGGCCAATGGCGCACCCGCCATGGGCGAGGCCCAAGCCCGCTTGGTGTTTCGCGAACCCGAGGTGATCCTGGAGGCGCTGTTGCCAACAGGATCTGGCGAACGCGAACTCCAGGGCCTGCTGCCCTTGCTGCAGGCCCTGCGCGAGGCGGCGGTGAGCGCGGAGCACCAAGCGGCCGATGAGGCTGAACAGCAAGCCCAGGACGACCGGTTGGCGGGCGACACTTCAGTGCAGATGGTGACCCTCCTGCAGGCGCTGGACCGCCTGGCCCAAGGGGATGCCGAGCTCTCGGCCAACCTGAGCACCGACCTGGCGCAGGGCGAGGGCCTTTTTGAAGGGGAAGACGGCAGCTGGGTGGTGGCCGTGGGCGAAGGCCGCGATGAAACCACCCTGTGCCTTACCGCAGGGGTCTGTGTGCTGCCCGATGGTGAGGAGGCCGCTGAACTCATCGGCGCCGCGCTGGCCTTGGGCAGCGTGCAGGCCATGGGGCTGAACGTCCGTCTGGGGTGTGACCCCGCTTGCACGCTGTTGACGGTGAGCACTGAATTTCAGCCGCACACCGGCAGCGTGGACGAACTCAAGGCGGCCATCGGCGGGCTTTTGTTGCTGTCCGAGCGCACGGCTTCACGGCTGCCCATCGTCCTGTCCGCTTGGGCTGAAGGTGGCGGGGGGCAGGGCCATGGGATTGCCGGTGCGGCTGGCGCATCGGGCTCTCGCTCCCCTGCTGGGCCCGAAGCGCCGCCCAGCAAAGACGACTCGCTGGCCTTTTATGCCCGAACCAGTGCCTAGAGCCAACCCTAAAGCCAACCCTAAAGCTACCCCAGGGCCAACACCGAAACCCCGCTGAGCAAGGATTGAACATGAAGATTCAAGCTGGAAATGTGGCCACACCCCCGCCCGTGGGCAACGCGCCCGACGGGGGTGTGCGGCTTCTGTCTGCACCCAAGCCTCTGGTGGAGCACGAAACGCCGGCCATCACGCCGCACGAGGCTCGAGAGACCTTCAAGAGCATGGCGGGCAAGACGGCCGACCAGATTGGGCACTCGGCCGGCATTTCCCACGCCTCGCTGGATTCCCTCAAAGCCGCCACCATCGACCTCTTTCAGGGTGTCGACGGCCATTCATTGACCGTGGCGCAGATCAAGGCGGCCACCCAGGCCATGCACCAGGTGGGCGTGGCCACGCAGTTGCTGGAGAGTTCAACCGCTCAAGAGCTGAGCCCCAACGACTTTGCCCGCACCCTGGTGTCCCATGCCAGCAGCATGGAAAAGCAAGCCCGTGCCATGGCCAAGGACCCCGCCATGGCGGAGGCGGCAGCGGCTCTTCAAGACGTGGCCAGTGCTTTACGACGCGCGGTGGGTGACAACTATGCGGCTTCGGGCCACATGGAGGCGTATTCGCTCAAGGAGGCGGCCAACTTCCGTGCGCTGCACTTTGAGGGCGCCTCAGCCGTGTTGGACGAAATCAAGGGTGGCCTGCTCGAGCAGCTCAACCAGCCCGGCCTGTCCACCGCCGAGCGCCACAAGATCCAAGAACAGCTCAAGGGGCTGGACCAATACAAAGCCGAACTGGGGGAGCAGGCCGAGAAGTTCCGCAGCGATCGATATCAAGACAACGCCGACAAGACCGCCGACCGCAAGGCCATCATCAAGCTGATGGGCGGCAGCCTGCACAAGTTCGAGGCCAAGAAGATCACGAGCTTGGGCGGCATGATCCGCGCCAAGATGGGCAAGGTGGCCGTGGGCCTGACCGGGCGCATGGGCAAGCCTCTGCCGGAGTCTTTGGGCAAGCTGCACCTGAAGTCCGCCATGGCGGCCCACATGCGCGGCCGCTTGCAGGCCTTGGGCCTGCCCAGCGAGCAAACGCCCTCGCTGGAGAAACTGCGGGTGCGCATTGGTGACGCCTACAAGGAGGGTGTGCAGAAGCAGCCCTGGCGCAACCTGGAACGCCAGCT
>RFPX01000234.1 GCA_009925955.1 Betaproteobacteria bacterium | reverse complement strand
CAACGACCTCAGTGCGTCCTACGGGGCCGATGGGCTGGAAGGGGTGTCCAGCCTGGCCAACAAAGAGGCTCGTCATGTGGTCAACCTCTGGCACACCGAATACCGTCCAACACAGCCCGGAGGCTTTGAGTTCACCGGCCTGCGCCATGGCATCCACGATGCCTACAAGATCAAGGACCCCATCGACCGCATCAAGGCAGCGGATACGCGCGTGGAGGAGTTTCTGAAAGCTGCTGCCGCAACCGCTCCACCCGAACGCTTCACCCGCAACCCCGACGGGAGCTTGGGGTTGACCGTGGTGTCGATGTCCCTGGTCACGCCCGCGGCGGTGGGTGGTGATGAAAAGGCCATGTTGCAGCACCAGGTGGACGCCTATGAACGCGCCAACCTCTTGCATGCGCGCAAGGGTATCGAGGTTCGCCTGCCGCAGCCCGATGGCAGCTACAAGACGGAAATCGTCAAGCCCAAAGTGGTGGCTTTCAATTCGGGCGTGAATTCGTGGTCGCTGGGAGCAGGGCGAGACCTCTTTGGAGGATGGGGCCCCAGTGACCGTTTGAACCGAGAGTCGGCCAAGGCCTTGGTCGGCGACTTGGGCAGCGGCGGTGCCCTCGGGGGGCTGGCGGGGCAGAAAGTGGCCGACCTTCGCGCGCAGCTGAACAACCCCGCCCTTACGCCCGATCAACAACTGCACATGCGGCAGCAGATCGGTGTCATTCAAGACCTGGCGCAACAGGTGGTGGACATGCTGGCCACGGGCTCACATCACCATCTGGGCAATGAGCCCTACAAGTTTCCGGTGCGCATCATGGCCTTGGCGCAGGAGTGTGGTGCAACCCCCGCCTTCAACTGCAAAAGCGGCAAAGACCGCACCGGTCAGCTTGATGTGGAAATCAAGGACTTCTACACCGACCTCAATTTCAACGGCCAGGCCCGCGCTTTGGACCACGTTCGCAATGACCTGGAAAAGGTCAACCTCAAAACCTTGTTCGAGCAGGGCGGTGGGCGCGAGGTGCAGAAGGTCAACACCGGTGTGCCCGGGAGCAAGGTCGACCTGAAGGTCTATTACGACCAATATCAGTTTTCGGATCTGGACAAGGTCGATGATCTCAAGGGCTTGAGCAAGTGGGTGGGCGCTTAAGCCCGCAGGCTGCGGCGCTGCAGTCCCACTTCGAGCGCGGCCTGGCCCTGGGTGATGCAGGCCATTGGGCTCAGGCAGCCCAGGCCTACACCGCGGCCTTGGCAATCGACCCCCACCGGCGGGGCCCTTTGCTGAACCGGGCGCAGGCCTGGGCGCGGTTGGGGCAATGGCCGCAGGCCCTGGCTGACTTGCAGCTGCTGCTCCAGCGTGCACCGAACGATGTGCCCGCCCTGACCCTGTTGGGGCAGGCGCAGCTGCAGTCGGGTGCTGTTGAAGCCGCAGCACAGACCCTGCTGCAGGCCTACCAGGCCGCACCTGATGACGGGGACCTGGCACAACAAGCCTTGGGCTCTCGGCTGCTGGTGCCGGGCCAGGAGCAGGCTGCGGCGCAACTGGCCTTGGAGCTGGCCCAACGCGGGCAGCTCACCCAAGACATGGCGCGGTCGGTCTTGCAGCTCTTGGCGCTCACCGATCAGGGAGCAGCCGACATCGAGCACTTCTGGCAAAGCCTTCAGCTGCTCGACAACCCTGCGGATTGGGTACACGAAGGGCTGGTGGGACACCTGCTGGGGGCGGGTCGTTATGACGAAGCGACCGTGCACTGCATGGCCTGGCTGCAAGCCGATCCCCATTCCCTGAAGGCCACCGACTGTCTGGCCCAACTGCTGGCCTCACGCGGTGACCACCATGCCGCCGTGCCCCTGATGCTGCGTGCCGTGCGCCAGGGCAGCTCCGAGGCCCAACTCGATCGCATGATCCGACTGGTCCGTGTGTTGGCCGAGTCGGGACAACACCTGACACTGGCCGGGGTCGTTTGCAACACCTTGGTGGAAGACCATCCGCAAGAGCACCTTGTCTGGGCCCTGCGCGGGCGCTTGCTGCTGCAGCTCTTTGAGTCTGAAGCGGCCGAAGCCGACTTGCGCAAAGCCTTGGAACTGGAACCTGAGCCGGCATCCGTGTCGGTCTTGTGTGACTACTGCTTGGCATTGGGACAGCTGGGGCGGGCGCCAGAGGCCCTGGCTATGCTCGACCAGCAGTGGACGAGGCTGGTGCAAGCGGAGGCCTTGGAGCCTTTGAACGCACGCGCCAACTTGTTGAGGCGCCTGGGCCGCTTGGATGAAGCCGAAGACTTGTTGCGCCTGGGGCTGCGCGACCGCCAGCATCCGGTGCTGGCCAAGAACCTGGCCTTCATCCTCTTGCTCAAAGGCCAGTATCCAGAAGGCTTGGCGCTGCTGGCTGACCGAGACTATTGCGGCTCGCCTCAGGGCGCCTTCTTGCAGGCCCGCGCGCAGGGTATGCAGGCGTGGTCTGGGGACCGTGCTCAGTTGCCCGGAACACACGTGCTGCTGGTGTCGCAGAACGGGATCGGCGACACCGTTCAGTTCGCCCGTTTTGCACCGCTGTTGATCAAC
>RFPX01000233.1 GCA_009925955.1 Betaproteobacteria bacterium | reverse complement strand
TGCATGACCAACGCCCGTGCGATGGAGGCCCGCATCTTCATGCCACCGGACAGCTCGTGGGGCAGGGCCCGCTCACGCCCGGTCAGTCCCACGCGCTCCAGCACCGCCTGCACCCGTTCGTTCCTCGCTGCTGCCGTCCAGCCTGCCAGCTGCAGGGGCAGGCCTACGTTGCGCTCCAAGTCGGCCCAGGGCAGCAAGGCAGGTTCCTGGAACACGAAGGCCGGCGAGCGCACCGCCGTGAGCATCTCCCCCGAAGCCAGCGGCTGCAGGCCGGCCATCACCCGCAGCACCGTGCTCTTGCCGCAGCCCGAAGCGCCCAACAGGCACAGGCTTTCACCCCGGCTCACGCTCAAGCTCAAACCATCCCATACCGGCAGGCCACCGCCGGCAAATCGAACGGTGGCCCGCTGGAGGGCCAGGATCGGAGGGCGGCCAGATTCGGCAGATGCGGCAGCAGCAGTGTCGGGCTGTTCGGCCGTGGCGCCCGAGGCAGCACGGCCAGCCGATGGGGCAGGGGTGTTCAAGTCAAGAAAACTCCAAGTGGGCCGAAGGATACGCGCTGGCGGTGTCCCGGTCCCGGGTCGGCTCCTGTACCCTTAAGGCCTTGTTTGAATTTCGTTTCGGAGCCCTTGATGCCCACCTTGAATGTGAACGGCCAAAACCGCGAGCACCAGGCCGAGCCCGACACGCCGCTGTTGTGGGTGTTGCGTGAGCACCTGGGCTTAACCGGTACCAAGTATGGCTGCGGCGTGGCGCAGTGTGGGTCCTGCACGGTGATGATCGATGGCGCACCGGTGCGCAGCTGCGTGGTGCCGGCCTCCAGCCTCAAGCCCCAGCAGCGCATCACCACCATTGAAGGCCTCTCTCCAAACGGCGATCACCCCTTGCAGAAGGCTTGGGTGGCCCTGGATGTGCCCCAGTGCGGCTACTGCCAAAGCGGCATGCTGATGGCCGCGGCCGCCCTGCTGCAGCGCACCCCCAAGCCCAGCGACGCCGACATCGATGCGGCCATGACCAACATTTGCCGCTGCGGCACCTATAACCGGGTGCGCGCGGGCATCAAGATGGCTGCAGGCCTGCCTCCTGGCCCAGCGGATTCAGCCAGCTCAGCGGTTGTCCACCTGGTTCCCAAGGCCGTATGAGCACAGCCCTGAACCGCCGCCGCTTCATCGCGCGCAGCCTGCAGGGCGCTGCAGCCGCCTCGGCGTGGCCCGGCCTTGAGGCCGGCGCCTTCGTCCTCGGATTCGGATCCCATGCAAAGGCCGCCGTACCCGGCACCCCGGCGGTGGGGCCGGAGATCAACGCCTGGGTGGTGGTCTATCCGGACGACCGCGTTGTCATCCGCATTGCACGCTCCGAAATGGGGCAGGGCACCTTAACCGGTTTGGCACAGCTCGTGGCGGAGGAGCTGGAATGCGACTGGGCTCGGGTCAGCACGGAGTACCCCACGCCAGGGCAAAGCCTGGCCAGGAAACGCCCTTGGGGCAACTTCAGCACCGGCGGCAGCCGCGGTTTGCGTGACTCTCAGCTGTACATGCGGCAAGGTGGTGCTGCAGCACGCATGATGTTGATGGAAGCAGCAGCCCGGCGATGGGGCGTGCCGGTGGATCAGTGCCGGGCCGAGCAGGGCGCGGTGCTGCACAGCGCTTCATCGCGGCGTGCAAGTTACGGTGAGTTGGCATCTGAGGCCGCACGTTTGCCCGTCCCAGACAAGCCGGCCCTCAAGGACCCCAGCCTGTGGCGCCTCGCTGGCAAGCCCCTGGCCAGGCTCGACACCGTGGACAAGACCACGGGCCGTCTCGTGTACGGCAGCGACCTGGTCTTGCCGGGTATGTTGCATGCGGCCATCAAGGCTTGTCCGGTGTTTGGTGGCTCGCTGCGGTCCTTTCAGGCGCAGGCGGTGTTGGGCATGCCGGGCGTCAAGCGGGTGCTGCCGGTGGGCGCCAACGCGGTGGCCGTGGTGGCCGACACCTGGTGGCGCGCCAAGAAGGCGCTGGACGCATTGCCCATTGAGTGGGAGCGCGGGCCCAATGCCCAACTTCAGCAAGCGGACGTTGACGCCCTGGTGCGAAGTGGCCTGACATCGGAGGCCGCCGTTGATGGCTGGCGCCAAGGCCAAGCCGTGCAGGTCCTCGCTCAAAGTGCACGCAGGGTTGAGGCCACATACGGCTATCCCTTCCAGAACCACGCCACGATGGAGCCGATGAGCGCCACCGCGAGGGTGACCCTGGGCGCGGATGGCACACCACAGCGCTGCGAGGTCTGGACCGGCACGCAAAACGGTGAAGCCTCGCTGACGGCCGCTGCGCAAGCAGCGGGCCTGCAGCCGCAGCAATGTGAGGTCTACAAGTTGGCCATGGGGGGTGGGTTTGGGCGGCGCGGTACCGCAGCCCATGACTGGGTAACCCAGTCGGTTCAGATCGCGCGGCAGATGCCCGGTGTTCCCGTCAAGCTGCTGTGGAGCCGTGAAGAAGACATGGCCCACGGCCAGTACCACCCCATCACGCAGTGCAGGCTCAGCGCCACCTGGAACGAATCAGGGGAGGTGCA
>RFPX01000232.1 GCA_009925955.1 Betaproteobacteria bacterium | reverse complement strand
GGCCCTGGGCGCACAGCAGCCCAACGCAAACAAGTCTACGCCCAGGCGGGATGACCTGCGGGGCCTACACAGTTCTTTACACGCGCGCCCTGTCCCCTCAAGCCGCCTGCGACCCGCGATGAGCCCAGCCGGTGGTGCGCTTTTCCACGAGGGAAAACAACTCGTACATGGCCATGGCCATGGCGCCGATCACCACCAGGCCGGCAAAGGCCAGCGGCAAGCGCTGCTGCGAGCCGGCGGTTTGCATGAGGTAGCCGATCCCCGAGTCGCCAGCGGTCATCTCGGCCAAGACCGTGCCCACGAAGGCCAAGGTGATGGCCACCTTCAACGAGCCGTAGAAATACGGCATCGAACGCGGCAAGCCCACTTTCACCAGCACATCCCATCGTTTGGCGCCCAGCACCCGCAGCACGTCCTCGAGCTCGGGCTCCAAGGTGGCCAAGCCGGTGGCAATGTTCACCGTGATCGGAAAGAAAGAAATCAGGAAGGCGGTCAGGATGCCAGGCCCCAAGCCGATGCCGAACCACACGACCAAGATGGGCACGATCGCCGCCTTGGGCACGGCGTTGAAGGCGACCATCAGCGGGTACAGGGCCGTGTAGGCCAAGCGCGAAGAGCCAATCAGGAAGCCCAGGAGGACACCCACCACGATCGACAAACCAAAACCCAACATGGTGACCCAAAAGGTTTTCCAGGCCGCCTCCAGCAAGGGCCCCTTGAATTCGATGAATTCACCGGCAATCTGCCACGGCCCTGGAAAGATGTAATCCGGAATGGACAGCGCGCTGACAAAGGCCTGCCACACCAACAGGATGGCCGCCAACACGATCAGGGGGGACCAGCGTTCGAGTGTCTTGTGCTTCATAGGGTTCTCACTGCGGCAAACCGCCGCCCTGCCCCACCGGCTGGCGTATGGCGCCGATATGGCCACGCAACTCGTGAACGATGTCGGTGAATTCTGGCGTGTAGGTCACTTCCAAGTCGCGTGGCCGTGCAAGCTCGATGTCCTTGCGTACGACGAAGCGGCCAGGACTGCGGCTCATCACATAGACCGTATCGGCCAGGAACACGCTTTCACGCAGGTCGTGCGTCACCAGGATGACGTTGAACTTCTGTGCGGCGTGCAGGTCCCGCAGGGCGCACCACAGCTCTTCGCGCGTGAAGGCGTCCAGGGCTCCGAAAGGCTCATCGAGCAGCAACATCTGGGGCTCGTGAACCAAGGCCCGGCAGATGCTGGCGCGCTGCTGCATACCACCGGACAACTGCCAGGGGTACTTGTCCTCATAGCCGCCCAATCCGACGCTCTTGAGCAGGTTGCGTGCCTTTTCCTCAAATTCCTTGCGCCGTGCCTTGAACTGCGACCGATAAGGCTCCACGATCTCCAGCGGCAACAGCACGTTGTCGATGGTCGTACGCCACGGCAGCAGGCTGGGGGCCTGGAAGGCCATGCCACTGATCTTCAGCGGTCCCGTCACGGCTTGTCCGGCGATGCGGATATGGCCACGGCTGGGCATCTTCAGGCCGGTGGTCAACTTCATGAAGGTGGACTTGCCACAGCCCGATGGGCCCACGATGGCAATGAACTCCCCCTGCTGCACCTGCAGTGAGATGTCTTCAACCGCAAACTGGTTGTTGGCCAACAACTCGTCGTTGTAGGCCAGCCAAACGTTTTGAAAGTCGACGAAGGGTGACGGGGTCGCGGACATCGGTGGCTTACTTCTTGGCTGGCGGCAGGATGTTGAGTTCAGCCTTGGAGGGCAAGAACGCGTCGGTCCACACCGAGTCCGGGTTGATGCGGGTCTTGGTGGCGTAGGCGTCTGAGACCTGTGAGGCCATCAGCGCCAATCGGCCTGGCACCACCACGCCGAAGCCTTCGGCCCGTGCATCCGGGCTGGCCACCACGGCATCAATGGCCATGCGCAGGCGGCGCTTTTCCAGTTCAACGTTGATGATGCCGTCGCGTGCCTTGACAAAGTCGATGGCCGCATCAGGGTTGGCCATCACCTCCTTGGCACCCTTTGTGAACGCCGCCAAGAAGGCCTTCACGGCTGCCGGGTTCTCCTTGATCATCTTGGGGCTGGCGATGATGACGTTTCCATACAGCTTCACGCCGTTCTCGGCAAAGGGCATGACCACGATGTCACTGGCCTTTACGCCACGGGCCTCCAGGTTGAGCATCGAGGTGAAGGAGAACCCCGTGATGGCGTCCACCTCGCCACGGGCCAGCATGGTCTCGCGCAGCGGCGGGTCCATGCTCACCCAGGTCACATTGCCCAAGTTGTTGGCCTTGGTGAAGATGGGAAAGGCCTTACGTCCGGCATCGAACACCGGTGCACCCAGCTTCTTGCCGGTGAGGTCCGAGGCTTTGGTGATCCCGGTCTTCTTCAGCGTCAACACGGCCGCAGGCGTGTTGTTGTAGACCATCATCACCGCCACGGGCTTGTTCGGCGCATCCGGGTTGTTGGCGTGAAACTCCATCAGCGCTGCCAGATCGGCAAAGCCCATGTCGTAGGCGCCAGAGGCCACGCGCTGCACGGTGCCACCCGAGCCGTTGCCGGC
>RFPX01000231.1 GCA_009925955.1 Betaproteobacteria bacterium | reverse complement strand
AATGTCGGGCCGACATACATGGCGACGAACATGGGCACTCCCCAGGCCAGGAGTCCACGCTTAAGCACGAATCGGGCAAAGCCTTGCTGTCTCTCCACGGCCCAATTTTGACTGGCAACGGCATCGGCATCACTTTGCGAAGAAAGACCCGCCCTGTACCAACCCACCGGAAGCTGCGACTCCAGAAAAACGGCGCGAACCCAGAGCCATGGCCACCTTCATCATGGGCACGAATGGCACAAACATACAGAGCGTAGGCAACGCTCCAATCAGCAGTTGATACTTTCGCTGTAGTGCCGCAGTTGCTGAGTAGTTGAGTGCCAGCGTCTTACTCATTTCGTCTACCCAAAATCCTGCTCAATCATGGTGGAACACGAAATCCCGGACGTGAGCGCAAATAGTAGCGTGTGAGTCACATGATGGTTGCGATAGTCGACCTGTGCACCCAGGAGGTGGGTATGGTCGCGGGCGAGTTCGCGACCGTCCAGAACCAGGCGAGTGTGCCAGTCCGTCAAGCCGCAACCGATCTTCACTTCGAACGCCTGACCTCTGAGGGCGAAGGGCGGCGGTAGGTCCACTAGGTCAAGCTCTTTCGATCAGTCCTTCTCCGAAACCGCCACCAGGTTGTCGTCTGAATTCCGGTCGATGCGCTTGTTGTAGGGGTCCACGCCCATATGGGTGGGGCGGCGGTCGACTGTGAGCGTGACGGTCTGCGTGCCGCTGCGCACGCGCTGTCGCTGCATCAGCAGCACATCGCGGGCTGAATAGCCCTTTTTGCCTGGCTCGGCAGTGAACACGCCCACATCGAATTCCTCATCCAGTGGGGCCTCGGTCTCCACGCCCTTGCCATCCGCATATAGCTTGCGCGCCTGCACGGTGAAGCTCACATCCCATCGCCCATCGGACCGCTGCTGAACCTTCGGGGCCTGTGCCTTCACATCCAGCAGGGTGATCCTCTCGAACAGATCGGTGATCAAACCGTCATGCTGAGGTCCAGCCTCGCGCCGGATGTGGCGCAGCAGGTCCAGGCTGTTGGGGTACGGCGCAGGCTTGAAGGCAAATTCCTTGACGAAGGCGGTCAGCGCCCGGTTGAGCGCTGGCGCACCCACCACCTCCTTGAGCCACCACAGTGCCAGCGCCCCTTTCTGGTAGTGAATGTAGGGCTGGTTTTCCACGCGGGCCAGGGGCAATTCCTCCAGCACCTCGCCGCCGCGCGAGCGCAGGTAGCGGTCCAGTTCGTACTTCAGGAAACGGCGCATGTGCTCGGGCCCATAGAGCTTTTCCATTACCAACAGGGCCGAGTACTGCGAGAGGCTCTCGATGATGAAGGTGCCGCCCTGCTGGCTGCTGGATACCACCTGGTGGCCCCACCATTGGTGCGCAATCTCATGTGCGGTCACATAGGTGACCACATCGATCTTGTCTGGATCGGCGAGCTTGGTGAGGAAGCCGATGTTCTCGCTGTACGGGATGGTGTTGGCAAAGCTCTGCGCGAAGTCCGCGTAGCTCGGGAACTCCAGGATGCGGGCCTGCCGGAACTGGTAGGGCGAGAAGGCCTGCGAGAAGAGCTCCAGCGAGACCTTCATCGCTTCGAGCATGCGCTTCACATTCGCCTCGTGGCCCGGGTGGTGATAGACCGCGAGCTCGATCTCGCCCAGTCGGTCTTTGGCCACTGCATAGCGGGCCGACTGGATGCTGAAGAAGTGCATCAGCGGTGCATCGGGCTTGAAGCGCACGGTACGTCGGCCGTCCTTGACCGTGTCGCTCACCGTGTAGCCCGGCGCCACAGGTGTCTGGTCGGCGTCGGTGGTGACAGTGATGTCCGCGACAACCCAATCGCTGTCGTGCCGCAGATCATGGCGCTGGCGCCCCGATTCGTCTTCCAGAGTGGGGGGGCGCAGTTCCGCCGGCAGGCCATGCTTTCGCCGCTTGGCGCGGTCTTTCAAGAACCCGCTGCGGTCGAGGCCTAGCGTCGGTGTGATCTCACCGTTGTTGAGAAAGGTTCCGTTGTCTACGATGCGGGTCAGCGGCCCCGAGTTCACGAAGCCCTTTTGGTGCAGCACCGTGTGGAAGGCCAACTCGCGCCGCTCGCCTGGCGCCATGGCCTCGGCCAGCGTGTAGATGCGGTAGCCCCAGTGCGCATACTCCGTCTTGAGCGTGGCCCCGGGGAACTCGAGCTTCTCGAGCCTCAAGTTCGGTGGTGTGCTGATGTGCAGCTCCGTCACCGGTACATCATTGCGGTTTTCCACGGTGTAGGTGCCGCGCGTGACGGCGCGGGCCTCGCGGGGGTATACGTCCACCTCCAGCGTGACAGCGGTGATCCGCGGCTGCGGTACCTGCTCGAGGGGCAGCAGGGTTTTTTCAGCCGCAGCGGTCTGCTCTTCCAGTTCGGGCGCGGTGATGTAGAGGTTGAGGATGTTGGTGTTCCAGAAAATGAAGCCGCCCAGCCCCGCGAAAGCCAGGCCTGAGCCCAGGGCCAGCGCACCCGCACCGCCCTTCAGGCGCGCACGGGCCTGCGGCCAGCGCTGAAGCAGGGTGCCGCCGTTGCCGCGCCGCCAGAAGGCGTGGGCCAGCACCGCCAGCAGCACCGC
>RFPX01000024.1 GCA_009925955.1 Betaproteobacteria bacterium | reverse complement strand
GGTTGCCTGGTGGGCGCCGGTGCCCTGGTGACCGAGGGCAAGGTGTTTCCCGATCACAGCCTGATCATCGGCAGCCCAGCCAAGGTGGCGCGCAACCTGACGCCCGAGCAGGTGCAGGGCTTGCTGCGCAGTGCGCAGCTGTATGTGGCCCGCAGCCGGGTTTACCGGGACACGCTCAGGCCAGTTGCGCCCGCATCGCCTGAATGACGGCCTTGTAATCCGGCTGCCCAAAGATGGCACTGCCGGCCACGAAGGTGTCGGCGCCCGCATCGGCCACACGGCGGATGTTGTCCACCTTGATGCCGCCGTCCACCTCCAGCCGAATGTCGCGGCCGCTGGCCTCGATCAAGCGTCGTACCTTTTCGCACTTGCGCAGCGCGCTGTCGATGAAGGACTGGCCCCCGAAGCCGGGGTTGACGCTCATCAGCAGCACCAGGTCCACCTTGTCGAGCACCCACTCCAGGACATCCAGGGGCATGGCCGGGTTGAAGGTGAGCCCCGCCTGACAGCCTGCGGCCTTGATGAGCTGCAGCGTGCGGTCGACATGGGCGCTGGCATCGGGGTGAAAACTGATGAGGTCGGCGCCGGCCTTTGCGAAGGCCTGGGCCAAGGCGTCCACTGGTTGCACCATCAGGTGCACATCGATGGGCACCCGAGTGCCGTCGGCCTTGACCGCATGGGGCCGCAAGGCCTCACAGACCATGGGCCCAAAGGTGAGGTTGGGCACATAGTGGTTGTCCATCACATCGAAGTGGATCCAGTCGGCACCCGCGTCGATGACGCGGCGAACCTCGGTGCCGAGCTGGGCAAAGTCGGCCGACAGGATGGACGGGGCGATGCGGTAGGTGCGCGCGGTGCTCATCGTTTCATTCTAGGTCGGTGCCTAGAATCGGCTGCCATGAGCAAAGACGATGCGACGGGGCAGTTCAGCTGTTCGGTGAAGGTTCAACACCTGCCCGACCAATCCGACCCGCAACAGGGCGTGCACGCCTATGCCTACACCGTGACCATCGTCAACACCGGTGAGGTCACGGGCCAGTTGGTGGCGCGGCGGTGGCTGATCACCAATGGCCACGGCCAGACCGAGGAGGTCCGGGGCTTGGCGGTGGTGGGGCATCAACCGGTGCTCAGGCCCGGCGAGCAGTTCGAATACACGAGCTGGGTGCGCTTGGAAACGCCGATGGGCACGATGCGGGGCACGTTCTACTGCATGACCGAACACGCCCATGCCTTTGAGACGGACGTCGGCGAGTTCATGCTGGCGCCGCCACAGGCCCTGCATTGAAGCCCGGGCCCAAGGCGGTGGGCCTGATCAGGCCTTGGGCGGGGGGTCTTCGGGGCCGTCTTTGGGCTGCCACTCGCCCCGCCGTCGACCCGAAAACATCGTCCACCACACGATGAACGCCAACAAGGCCAGCGCCCCCAGGGCTTCGAGCAGCAAGATCCACATGGTTGCAGGATACCCAAGCATGCGCCGGCGTGTGGGCTGGACCCTCTGCAGCCTGGGCCTGTTGGCGGCTTTGCTGGGCTGCGGCTCCAACCCGCGGCCAGCGCAGCCTGCGGCGCAGACCGTGCCGTCTGGCACGCAGGCGCCCAGCACAGCGACAGGCCCCGCCGCTCCAGGGGCCATGGCGGGTGGCAGCCTTGAGGGCGAGCGTGCTGAGCGCCGAGGCGCGGTGTGGGTGCGGGTGAACTGGGATGAGCTGCCGGGCTTTCAGCAGGACGCGGTGGGCGAGGTGCTGCCGGCGCTGCGCGCGTCTTGCCCACGAGCCGGCGCCGCTTGGCGCGTGGCCTGCGAGCAGGCGGCCCGGCTCGATGCCGACGACCACCACAGCGTGCGCTTGTGGATGGTGCAGCACCTGAGCCCCTGGCGGATCGAAGACCGAGGCGGCGGGCGTGAGGGATTGTTGACCGGCTACTACGAGCCCCACTTCGAGGCGCGGCGGCATGCGAACGCCGAGTTTGCGTATCCACTGCACCGACCGCCGGCTGATCTGGCTCAACGCCGGCCCTACTGGACGCGACAGCAGTTGGAGTCCGTGCGCGAGGCACGCGCCGCCCTCAAGGGGCGTGAGCTGGCGTACCTGCGCGACCCGATTGACGCGCTGGTGCTGCAGATCCAGGGGTCAGGCCGGCTGACCATCACCGAAGCGGATGGCCGCCGGCACACCGTGCGCCTGACCTTTGCGGGCCACAACGACCACCCCTATGGCTCGGTCGGCCGCTGGCTGATCGAAACCGGGCAGCTCCCGGCGGCTCAAGCCGGCTGGCCCGGCATCAAGGCCTGGGTCCAGCGCAACCCCAAACGCCTGCAGGAGCTGCTGTGGAAGAACCCGAGGGTGGTGTTCTTTCAGGAAGAGGCCCTCACGGACCCCAGGGTGGGGCCTCGCGGGGCCATGGGCGTTCCCTTGAGCCCCCAGCGCTCGATCGCGGTGGACCCCAGCAGCGTGCCCTACGGCACCGCGGTGTGGATCCACAGCCCTGGCCCCATCGGGGCCCCTGTGCTGCAACGCGCGGTGGTGGCGCAGGACACGGGCAGCGCCATCGTGGGCGCCGTGCGGGGCGACTACTTCTGGGGCTGGGGAGATGAGGCCGGCGAGTTGGCCGGCCGGCTCAAGGGCCGGCTGCAGATGTGGGCTTTGTGGCCGCAAGGCCAGCGCCCACCGCCGTGAACGCCCGTCTCAGTAGGTCTTGTAGGGCAGGAACTTGCCCGACAGCACCACGTTGACCCGATCACCCTTGGGATCCGGCTGGCGCTGAATGTCCATCGAGAAGTCAATGGCGCTCATGATGCCGTCGCCGAACTCTTCGTGGATGAGTTCCTTGATCGTGGTGCCATAGACACTGACGATTTCGTACCAACGGTAGATCAGCGGATCGGTGGGCACCGGCGTGGGCAGGGAGCCCTTGTAGGGCACCACCTGCAGCCACTTCTGCTCTTCGGCGGTCAGCCCAAAGACCTTGCCCACAGCCTTGGCCTGCTCGGGCGTGGCCGTCATCTGGCCCAGGCACAGCGCCGTGGTCCATTCCTTGGACTCGCCGACTTTCTTGGCCACGGTCTCCCATTTGATGCCTTTGGACACCTTGACGGTGATGATCTTCTCGGTGACGTCGTTGCGGTTCACGTGATGAGCTCCAGTGTTGAATGATGGGGGGATTCGAAAAGTCAGGCCACGCGTTGAAGCGGCGTGCCAGCGGGGGTGATGCCCATGGGCCCTGGGGCGTCGTTGGCAGGCTTGGCTTCTTCAACGGCCAATCCGGCAGACCGGCGCGCCACGTCGGCCGGCCGCACTTCGGGCGGATGCGCCGGGGCGCGGCCCCGCGACAGGTCCTTGGACCGGCTCACCAGGAAGTCCACGAGGTGGTTGCGCAGCTCGTAAAAGCCCGGCTCGTGGTGCAGCGTGGCGCGTTGGCGTTCGCGCGGCAGCGTGTTGCGCACCACCTCGGCCACGCGGGCCACCGGGCCATTGCTCATCAGCAGGATCTTGTCGGCCAACAGGATGGCTTCGTCCACATCGTGGGTGATCATGAACACGGTTTGGCGCGTGGCCGAGCAGATCTTGAGCAGCTCGTCCTGGATCGTGCCGCGCGTGAGCGCATCCAGTGCGCCGAAAGGTTCGTCCAGCAGCAGCATCTTGGGCTCGATTGCAAAGGCACGTGCAATGCCCACGCGCTGCTTCATGCCTCCCGACAACTGCGATGGCTTCTTGTCGATCGCAGGGGACAGGCCCACCATGTCGACGTACTTTTCCACCTGCTGGTTGAGCTGTGCAGCCGACCACTGCGGCCAACGGCTCTTGACGGCAAAGGCCACGTTTTGCCGCACGGTGAGCCAGGGCATCAAGGCGTGGCTTTGGAACACCACCCCGCGCTCCAAGCTGGGCCCATAGACCTCACGGTTGTCCATGATCACGGTGCCCTGGCTGGCCTCTTCCAGGCCGGCCAGCACGTTCAGGATCGTGGTCTTGCCGCAACCGCTGTGGCCGATGATGCACACGAACTCGCCACGGGCGATGTCGAAGTTGACCTGATCGAAAACCGGCTCGCTGGAGCCCGGGTACGTCTTGCCCAAGCCCTGCACCTGCAGGTAGAGCTGATCGCGTTCAGTCGACATAGGTCACCGCCTTTTGGGCTTGGGCGAACAGCGCATCGAGCAGCATGCCCACCACGCCGATCACGAGGATGGCAAAGATCACATTGGTCAGGGCCAGGTTGTTCCATTCGTTCCAAACGAAGTAGCCCACGCCCGTTCCCCCCACCAGCATTTCAGCGGCCACGATCACCAGCCAGGCGATGCCCATGGAGATGCGCATGCCGGTGAGGATGGTGGGAGCCGCGGCCGGCAGGATCACCTGAAAGGCCTTGCGCAAGGGGCTGACCTCCAAAGTCTTGGCCACGTTGAGCCAATCGCGCCGCACACCCGCCACCCCAAACGCCGTGTTGATCAGCATCGGCCACACCGAGCAGATGAAGATCACGAAGATGCCCGAGATGCCGGAGTCCTTGATGGTGTAGAGCGCCAGCGGCATCCAGGCCAAGGGTGAGATCGGCTTGAGCACTTGGATAAAGGGGTCCAGCGCTCGGTAAAGCAAGGGGCTCATCCCGATGACGAAGCCCAAGGGAATCGCCACCGCTGCCGCGATGGCGAAGCCCAAGCCCACCCGCGCCAGAGAGTGGGCCAGCTGGATGCCGATGCCCTTGTCGTTCGGGCCGTTGTCATAGAACGGGTCGGCCAGGTTGGTGGCCACGGCCTTCCACAGTTGCGCGGGCGTGGGAAAGCCGTCGGCCTTTTTGGACTCACCAGCGGCCACCGCAGCCGGGTCCTTGCCCATGAGCTTGGCGTACTCGATCTGTTCGGGGGTCAGTTGGATCACCGCGGCCGTGTTGGGCACGGTGGCCCTGGGCGCCGTACCGGCGTGCCACAGCGCCAGGATGGTCAGCAGCATCAGCGCCGACAGCATCGCCGCGCGCAGGCGCAGGGAGCTCAAGAGTTTCATGGTGATGGTTCAGCTGGGGTGGTGTGGGCAGCCAAGCCCGTTCAGGCTGCCTTGGCGATGGCAAAGCTGCGCGCATACTCGGCAGCCTTGTTGGGGTCGAACTCCTTGCCCATCACCCGGAACTTGCGGTAGCCCGCTGAGGCCGGTGTCACCGGTTGGCCCAAGTCCTTCATATGGCGGGCCGCATCGGTCATCAGGAACACCCGCTCGGCGATCTGCTTGTAGTTCACATCGCCCTTGAGGTAGCCCCAGCGCTGCATTTGGGTCAGCATCCACACGGCCATGGAGTGCCACGGCACCGGGTCGAAATCGGCGCGGTCGGCGACCTTGCGAACACTGCCCAGGCCGTCGGCAAAGGTGCCCGTCAGCACCTGGTTGAGCACCGCCTCGGGCTGGTTGAGGTACTGGGCCGGTGCGATCACCTTGGCAATGAGCTCGCGGTTCTTGGGGTCGCGCGCCATGGCCGCTGCCGTCAACACCGAGCGGTACAGCGCAGCGAAGGTGGACGGGTTTTGCTGGATGAATTCGGTGGGCACGCCAAAGGCGCAGCAGGGGTGGCCGTCCCAGATCTCCTTGGACAGGATGTGGATGAAGCCCACCTCGTCGAACACCGCCCGCTGGTTGAAAGGGTCGGGGCCCAGGAAACCATCGATGTTGCCCGCGCGCAGGTTGGCCACCATCTCGGGCGGCGGTGTGACGCGAATCTGCACGTCGGTGTCGGGGTTGAGGCCATGCTCGGCCAGGTAGTAGCGCAACAGGAAGTTGTGCATGCTGTAGTCGAAGGGCACCGCAAACTTGAAGCCCTTCCAATTGCGCGGGTCGCGGTTGCCCTTGTGCTTGTTGGCCAGGGTGATGGCCTGGCCGTTGACGTTCTGCACGGTGGCCACATTCATCGGCGTCTGCGTAGAGCCCAGCCCCAGCGAAATCGCCAGCGGCATGGGCGACAAGAAATGCGACGCGTCATATTCCTTATTGAGCACCTTGTCCCGGATGAGGGCCCAACCCGCCGTCTTGTTGAGTTGCACGTTCAGGCCCTGCTGGCGGTAGAACCCCAAGGGGTCGGCCATGATCAGGGGCGAGGCGCAGGTGATGGCGATGAAGCCCACCTTGAGGTCCTTCTTTTCCAGCGGGCGCGCCTCCTGCGCCAGGGCCTGCATCGCACCCAATGCACCCGCCGGCAGGGCTGCAGCCACCGCCGCGCGCAGCGTCCCCGCTCCGATGGCCTTGATCAGGCTGCGGCGGGTGGGCTCGTGCGGGAAGATGGCCTTGACCATCGAGGCCTCGATGAACTCCGCCGAGAAGCGCTCGAGGTCCTGGCTGGCCTTGCTGCTTGCGGGCTGCGAAGCCGATGGGGTGTGGTGCGCTGCAGCGAGCAGCGAACCGGTTGCGGCCGCCTCAGCCTGGTGCTGGGCCACCGTGTGATCCTTGCCGCACCCACAACGGGCCAACAGGGGCTGATCAGGGTCGAAGGGGCTGAAGTAGCGGCCATCGGTTTCGCGGCTCATGAGGGCTCCTGGCAGGGTTGGACTCGAAGACGGAGTTCAACAGTGCAAGAGCTGGGCCACCGCCCAAGCAAGCGTCCATGGGCCGATTCAGCCCCGCTTTGGCCCCGGGATCCGGGTTATTCGCACCAGCTTGGTGCCGATGCTCCGGGACCGTGTGAACCAAGTTTGTCCACGACAAACGAGGATTGTCCAAACTGGTGCACGCATCGGCGTGCGCCCAAGCGGGGGGTTCAGCGCCGCGACAGGTGCCCCAGGGGGAGCGCACCGCCGGACTTCACCTCACCCAGCGAAAAGCTGGTCTGCAGGTCCTTCACGTGGGGCAGGTTGAGCAGCACCTCACGGGCCAAACGGGAAAAAGCCTCCAAATCAGGGCTGACCACTTGCAGTTCGAAGGTGCCGGTGCCGCTGATGTAGTGACAGGACACCACCTCGGGCAGGGCACAGATGGCATCCTCCAGGGGCCGCGTGATGTCGGCCGCATTGCGCTCGGCGGCCAGGCGCACGAAGGCCAGCACGCCCAATCCGATGCGGTGGCGGTCGATCTCGGCCCGATAGCCCAAGATGTAGCCCGCTTCTTCCAAGGCCCGCACCCGGCGCCAGCACGGCGCGGCCGACAGCCCCACCCGCGCCGCCAACTCGGCATTCGTGAGCCGGCCGTCGCGCTGAAGTTCATCCAGGATGGCCAGGTCAAACTTGTCTAGCATTGCAGGAAAACCCTTAAATTGGCAATTTCCTTTCCGAGAATACCCGCGAAAGGGCAGGAATCGCAAACACTTCTCAAAGGGCCCGTCCTAGACTCGCGAGAGTTTCAGGAGTACTGCCCATGAACGCCCCCCTGCCCGCCGATGTGCTGCGTGCCCTGCAGACGGTGACCCTGGACGACAAGTACACGCTGCCCGAAGGGCGGGCGTTCATGAGCGGGGTGCAGGCCTTGGTGAGGCTGCCCATGCTGCAGCGCCACCGGGACGCGCTGGCGGGCTTGAACACCGCAGGCTTTGTCAGCGGCTACCGCGGAAGCCCTTTGGGGGGCTACGACCAGGCCCTGTGGCAGGCGCAAAAGCACTTGGCCGCCCAAAGCGTGGTCTTCCAGCCCGGGGTGAATGAGGAGTTGGCAGCCACCGCCCTGTGGGGCACCCAGCAGCTCGACCTCTACCCCAAGGCCAAGAAGCACGACGGCGTGTTTGGCATCTGGTACGGCAAGGGGCCGGGGGTGGACCGCTGCTCCGATGTGTTCAAGCACGCCAACATGGCCGGCACCGCCCGCCACGGGGGCGTGATCGCGGTGGCCGGCGACGACCATGTGGCCAAGAGCAGCACCGCAGCCCACCAAAGCGACCACATCTTCAAGGCCTGCGGCCTGCCGGTGTTCTTCCCGTCCACGGTTCAGGACATTCTGGACATGGGCCTGCACGCCTTCGCCATGAGCCGCTTTGCCGGCGTGTGGACGGGCATGAAGACGATTCAAGAGGTGGTGGAGTCGGCCTCCAGCATCGACGTCAGCCCGCATCGGGTCCAGATCGTGCTGCCCGAGGACTTCCCGATGCCCCCGGGCGGTGTGCACATTCGCTGGCCGGACGCGGCCCTCGAGCAAGAGCAGCGGCTGTTCAGCCACAAGTGGTATGCAGCCCTGGCCTACGTGCGCGCCAACCGGCTCAACCACAACGTGGTCTCGACGGCGCAGGACACCTTCGGCCTGATTGCCAGCGGCAAGGCCTACAACGACCTGCGACAAGCCTTGCTGGACCTCGGGCTCGATGACGACACCTGCCGGCGCCTGGGCATCCGCGTGCACAAGGTCAATGTGGTGTGGCCTTTGGAGGCCAGCATCACGCGTGACTTCGCCCAGGGGCTGCAGGAGATTCTGGTGGTCGAGGAAAAGCGCCAGATCATCGAGTACCAACTCAAGGAAGAGCTGTACAACTGGCGGGCCGATGTGCGCCCCGACGTGCTGGGCAAGTTTGACGAACCCGAGGGCGACCACAGTGGCGGCGAATGGAGCCAGCCCAGTCCCAGCAACAACTGGTTGCTTCGGGCCCATGCAGACCTGACGCCGGCCATCATCGCCAAAGCCGTGGCCAAGCGGCTGAAGAAGCGCGGGCTGGCCCCGGAAGGCAGCGAGATTGCCGAACGCATGAACCAACGCCTGCGGGTGATCGAGGCCAAGGAACGCGAGATGTCGGCCATCGAGCTCAAGAGCACCGGCGAACGCCAGCCTTGGTTTTGCAGCGGCTGCCCCCACAACACCAGCACCCGCGTGCCCGAAGGGTCGCGCGCACTGGCGGGCATCGGCTGCCACTTCATGTCCATCTGGATGGACCGCAGCACCTCGACCTTCAGCCAAATGGGCGGCGAGGGCGTGGCGTGGGTGGGGCAAGCACCCTTCAGCACCGACGGTCATGTGTTCGCCAACCTGGGGGACGGCACCTACTTCCACAGCGGCCTGTTGGCCATACGCCAAAGCATTGCCGCCGGTGTGAACATCACCTACAAGCTGCTGTACAACGATGCGGTGGCCATGACCGGCGGTCAGCCGGTGGGCGAACGTCGGGATGGCGAACATGGTCTGTCAGCCTCCGGGCACAGCGTGCTGCAGATCCAAAAGAGCCTGGTCAGCGAGGGCGTGCGGCGCCTGGTCATCGTGACCGACGAGCCGCAAAAGTACACCGGCATCAGCCTGGAGCCCGGGGTCACGGTGCACCACCGCGACGAACTCGACCGGATCCAGCGGCAGTTTCGAGAGATTCAGGGCTGCACGGTGATCATCTATGACCAGACCTGCGCCACCGAGAAGCGCCGCCGCCGAAAGCGCGGCACGATGGTCGACCCGGCCAAGCGCGTGGTCATCAACGAGCTGGTGTGCGAGGGTTGCGGCGACTGCAGCGTGCAAAGCAACTGCCTGTCGGTGGAGCCGGTGGAAACCGAGTTCGGCCGCAAGCGCCGCATCAACCAGAACAGTTGCAACAAGGACAGCAGCTGCGTCAAAGGCTTCTGCCCGAGCTTCGTCACCGTCGAGGGCGGGCAGTTGCGCAAGCCCAAGAAGGAAGACCGCCGGATCGACCCCTTCAGCTTGGCGCCGCTGCCCGAGCCCACGGTGCCGGTGGCCGAGCGTGCATGGGGCATCGTGGTCGGTGGCGTGGGCGGCACCGGTGTGATCACCATCGGGCAACTCCTGGGCATGGCCGCCCACCTTGAGGGCTTGGGCGTGGTGACGCAAGACTCGGCAGGCCTGGCCCAAAAGGGCGGCGCCACGTGGAGCCATGTTCAGATCGCGCAACGCGCGCAGGACCTGCACACCAGCAAGGTCGACACGGCCAAGGCCGACCTCGTGATCGGCTGCGACAGCATCGTGGCGGCGCACAGGGCGACCTTGGCGGTGATGTATGAGGGCCGCACCTACGTGGCCTTGAACACCCACGGCACACCCACCGCGTCGTTTCTGAAGGACCCCAACTGGCAGTTCCCCGAAGACGGCTGCGAGGCGGCCCTGGCTCGGGCAGTGGGGCACTCGGCCATTGGCCTGTTGGACGCCGAAGAAGTGGCCACCCAACTGCTGGGCGACAGCCTCTACACCAACCCGCTGATGCTGGGCTATGCCTGGCAAAAGGGCCGCGTGCCGCTGTCGCGCCAGGCCTTGCTGCGGGCGATGGAGCTCAACGGCGTTCAGGTGGACAAGAACAAGGCCGCCTTCGAATGGGGGCGGCGCTGCGCGCACAACCTCGACGAGGTGCGCGCGCTCTACCAGGCGCGGCAGGTGATTCAGGTGTTGCGCCAGCCCTCGCTGGACGAGGTGGTTCGCCAGCGGGTGGCCTTCCTGCGCGAGTATCAGGACAGCACCTACGCCCAGGCCTACCAAGGGTTCGTGGATCGGGTACAGGCCGCTGAAGCGCCCCTGGGCAGCACGCGCCTGACCCTGGCCGTGGCCCGAAACCTCTTCAAGCTGATGGCCTACAAGGACGAGTACGAGGTGGCCCGGCTGCACACCGACGCGCGCTTCACCGCCAAGATCGCCCAGATGTTCGAAGGGGACTACCGGCTGGTGCACCACCTGGCGCCCCCTGGCCTGTCCCGCACCAATGAGCGCGGCCAAGGCGTCAAGCGGGCCTTCGGTCCTTGGGTGCGCGGCGCCTTCGCGGTGTTGGCGCGGCTTAAGGGGCTGCGCGGGACCGCCCTCGATGTCTTCGGGCACACCCAGGAGCGCCGCACCGAGCGCGCCCTCATCCAGGAATACCGCAGCACCATCGAAGCGCTGCTGCCGGGCTTGAGCGCCGAGCGCATGTCCCTGGCCCTTGAGATTGCGCAACTCCCCCAGGACATTCGCGGTTTCGGGCATGTGAAGGCGGCCCACCTCGACCGCGTGCGGCCCCGGTGGAAGGCGCTCGTGGAGCGGTGGCACGCTGGAGGCGTTCAAGCCGGCTGAACGCGCGCCACAAGCCGGGAGAAGCCTGGGCCGGGCGGAGCCGTGCACACTTGCGGGCATGCGCTACACCCGCACCGCCGTTGCCCTGCACTGGCTTTTGGCCGCCGCCATCGTGGCCAGCTTTTGCGTGGGCCTGTACATGACCAGCCTGCCGTTTTCACCGCAGCGGCTCAAGCTGTACAACTGGCACAAGTGGGCGGGCGTGCTGATCCTGGCCGCCTCGGCGCTGCGCCTGTTGTGGCGGCTGGCGCACAAGCCACCCCCAGACGTGCCCATGCCCCTGTGGCAGCAGCGAGCCGCCCATGTGGTGCACGTGCTGCTGTACCTGCTCTTCTTCTCGGTGCCCTTGGTGGGTTGGGCCTACAGTTCGGCCGCAGGCTTTCCTATCGTGTTGTTCGGTGTGCTGCCACTGCCGGACTTCGTGGCCAAAGACGCCGCACTGGCCGAGTTCCTCAAGCCCTGGCACGGCCGACTGGCCTGGATGTTGGCAGCCCTGGTGGCCTTGCATGTGCTGGGCGCGCTCAAACACCATTTTGTGAACCGCGATGGCGTGTTGCATCGCATGGCCTGGAGCCGTACACCATGAACCCT
>RFPX01000230.1 GCA_009925955.1 Betaproteobacteria bacterium | reverse complement strand
CTGGTCAACGGCGGCCTGGCTTTGGTGCGGGTGCAGGACGTGATCATCCGCAACCTCCACATCCGCGATGCCTACGACCACTTCCCGGCCTGGGACCCCAAGGACAACGGCCATGGCGAGTGGAACTCCGAGTTCGACAACATCACCCTGCGCTACGCTGAGCGCGTGTGGATCGACCACTGCACCCTGGACGATGGTGACCGACCGGATTCAGCAGAGCCTACGCTCATGGGCCGCCGCATGCAGCGCCACGATGGCCTTCTGGACATCACCCGAGGCTCCAACCACGTGACCGTCAGCTGGAACCACTTCCGCCACCACGACAAGACCTCATTGGTGGGCGGCAGTGACCGCCACACCGAAGACGAAGGCCGCTTGAAGGTTACCTACCACCACAACCATTGGGAAGAGACCAAGGACCGAGCGCCTCGGGTTCGCTACGGCCAGGTCCATGTCTACAACAACCTCTATGTGGTTAGGGACAGTGCCTCCTTCGGCTACTCCATTGGACTGGGGTTCCAGTCGGCGGTGATCAGCCACAACAATGCGTGGTTGGTGCCCTCCGATCTGCCGGCTGGCCGCCTGATCCGCTCTTATCGGGGCGATGTGTTCGAAGACCAGGGCTCGACGGTCAACCAAAAGCCGGTCGACTGGGCTCACGCGCTGGCGGCTGTTCAGCCGGCTGTGAAGCTGAAAACCTCCGCCGGCTGGGCACCGTTGCCCGGAGCCGTCATCGACCCGACCGATCAAGTCGCTGCCCGCGTGCGGGCCGGCGCGGGAGCAGGCCGCCTGTGGACAGCGCCCGGCCCCTATCTGCCCCTGCCCAACCCTTCATCCCACTCCAAGGTCGAAAAACCATGACTGCACCCCTTGCCACCCATCTTCGATTTGGGCGCATCCTGCTCACCGGCGCCGCCGGCAACTTGGGCCGCCAGCTCCGGCCGCGCCTGAAGCGCTACTGCGACAAGCTGCGCCTGTCTGACCGTGCGGACTTGGGCACCGCTGCGCCCGATGAAGAACTGGTGCTGGCTGATCTGGCCGACCAAGCAGCAGTCCATCAGCTCCTGGAAGGGGTGGATGTCGTGGTTCACATGGGGGGCATCTCCACCGAGCAGGCCTGGAGCGCCATTCGCGACGCCAACATCTCGGGGATGGTTCATCTGTACGAGGCGGCGCGGGCCCACAGCGTCAAGCGCATCGTGTTCGCCAGCTCCAACCACGTCACCGGTTTCTACCGGCAGGACGAGGTGATCAGCCCGAAAGACCCCATCCGCCCCGACGGTCTGTATGGCCTGAGCAAGGCCTTCGGCGAAGGCCTGGCCCAGTTGTATTGGGACCGCTTCGGCATCGAGACGGTGAGCCTGCGCATCGGTTCATCGTTTCCGGCACCGCGCGACCGCCGCATGTTGGCCACCTGGCTGAGCTACGACGATGCGGAGCGCTTGGTCATGGCCGCCCTGTCGGCCCCAGTGGTGGGCCACTCAATCGTTTACGGCGTCAGCGACAACCCGCTGACCTGGTGGGACAACACACCCGCACAGCATGTAGGCTTCCGTCCGCAAGACTCCTCCGAGGCCTTCCGCGCCGAAATTGAACAGCGCCAAAGCGTGATCGACACCAGCGATCCCGCCACGCGCTATCAGGGGGGCGCCTTTGTGCGCACCGGTCCCTTCTTTGATTGATCAGCGTCTGAGAGACCCATGATGTCCACATCCCAAGCCAGCGTCTTGTGCGAGGCCCGTTGCCAGGTGGGCGAGAGCCCGATCTGGCACGCTGCTGAACAGGCCTTGTACTGGGTCGACATTGAAGGCCGTGCGGTGCACCAGGTGGACGTCCAGGGCCGCCATCATCAGTGGGCCGTGACCGAACGCATCGGCTGCATCGCGGTGCACGCCGGTGGCGGCCTGTTGGCGGCTATGGAGACCGGGCTGTTCCAACTGATGCTGCAGCCCGACGGCACGCTGGCCGAGAAGAAGCTTCAGGCGGTGGAGTTCCCGCTGCCCGATATGCGCTTCAACGACGGTCGAACCGACCGCGAAGGCCGGTTTTGGGTCAGCAGCATGGTGCGCAACATGGCGGCGGCCTCGGATGCCGGTGCGTTGTTTCGATACGCCGGGGGTCGCTTCACGCCCACGCCGGTCAAGGGCCTGCGCACAGGCAATGGCCTGGCCTTCAGCCCCGACGGCCGGGTGATGTACCTGTCCGATTCGCACCCCACGGTGCAAAAGATCTGGGCCTTCGACTTGGACCCTGAGGGCCAGGTCAGCCGCCAGCGGCTGTTGGTTGACATGCAGCAGCATCCTGGCCGCCCGGATGGGGCTGCTGTCGATGCAGACGGTTGCTATTGGATCTGCGCAAACGATGCCGGCCTGGTGCACCGCTTCACCCCCGATGGGAAGCTGGACCGCTCGCTGGCAGTGCCGGCCGCCAAGCCGGCCATGTGCGCCTTTGGTGGGCCTGGCCTTGATCGGCTCTACGTGACCACCATTGCGCCAGCCGCTCCCATCGCGGGCTATGACCCTTCATTGGCGGGTGCTGTCTTTGTGCTGAACCCGCATTGCACAGGCTTGGTGGATACGGCATACGCAGGCTAATCACGGCTGGG
>RFPX01000229.1 GCA_009925955.1 Betaproteobacteria bacterium | reverse complement strand
TGGCCGTGGCCTGCAGCGGTGGGCCCGACTCGATGGCGCTGTTGTGGGTGGCGTGGCGTTGTGCATCGGCCCTGGGGATCAAAACCTGGGCCTTTCACGTGCACCATGGCTTGCAGCCTGCTGCCGATGCATGGCCCACCTTTTTGGCCACCGAACTGGCGCGTTGGTCAGCCCTGCACCCGGATCGGCCGGGCGTTCACTTGGCTGTTCGCCGCCTGACCGGTCGACCGGGCCGTGGGCAGAGCGTGGAAGCCTGGGCGCGCGAGGGCCGGTACCAAGCGCTGCAGGACATGGCCACACAGGCCGGCGTCGATCTGATCCTGTTGGCACACCACCGGCAGGACCAAGCAGAAACCTTTTTGTTGCAGGCCCTGCGCGGGGCAGGCCCCCAGGGCTTGGCGGGCATGCCCGCCTTGAGCTGGCGTCAGGGGATTTGTTGGGCTAGGCCGCTGCTGAACCACAGCCGCAGCAGCCTTGAGCAGGTGCTGTCGCAGGCCCAACTGAAGTGGGTGGACGACCCCAGCAACCAAGACCGCCAGTGGGCGCGCAACGGCTTGAGGTTGGCGGTGTGGCCCGCGCTGGTGGAGGCCTTTCCGGCCGCTGAGGTGGCACTGGCCCGTGCCGCGCAGCGCTGCGCGCAGGCCCTGGAAACCGTAGAGCAGGGGGTTCAGGCCGATCGGGCTTTGTGTGTGGTTGAAGAGCGCGAGGCAGGCCGGTGCTGGAGGCTGGATGAAGGCGCATGGCAGGCCTTGAGCAGGGCTCGAAAGTCGCAGCTTCTGCGGGCATGGTTCACCGAATGTGGCGTGTCCGCTCCGTCGAGCCTGGTGGACCGCCTGTGCGCCGAATCCTGGGGCCCTGGCCGCGCCAAGCGTTGGCCGTTGGATGGATCGCATGAGCTTCGCTGGTACCGGGGTGAGCTGCAGATCGCCCGTATCCCCGCCGTGGCAGGCGCGCCCGAGGACATGGCCCTGCGTTGGACGCGGGCCGGTGGCAAGCCGCTGCCGGGCTGGGGTGGGCGGCTGATCTTGCGCCGCACAGCTCCAGACGAGCTCGGTGCGGCCTTGCGCCTGCCGTGCACCCTGCTGTTGCGCAGCCGTCGTGGCGACGACCAGTTCCTGCTGAAACCGGGTGGCACCGTGCGGTCCTTGAAAAAGCAGTTCCAGTCGCGTGCACGTCCCGCTTGGGAGCGCGACGCCCCGGTGGTGACCGATGAAGCGGGATCCCTGATGTGGGTGCATGGCTTGGGCTGGGACGCCCGCGTGCCCCAGACCCTGGGAGGCTGGCAGCTGCATTGGGCACACGACGAGGCACCGTTGGGCGCTTAGAATGCAGGGTTTTACCTGATTCGACCTGGCTTCTGCACCATGGCCTTGATAGTTCACAAGTACGGCGGCACCTCCATGGGGTCGACCGAGCGCATTCGAAACGTGGCCAAGCGTGTGGCCAAGTGGGCCCGTGCCGGCCACCGCATGGTGGTGGTGCCCTCGGCCATGAGCGGCGAAACCAACCGCCTGTTGGGGCTGGCCAAGGAGTTGCAGCCTGCCCAGGTGACGCCCGAGTCGCTGCGTGAACTGGACATGATCGCCTGCACGGGTGAGCAGGTGTCGGTGGGCCTGCTGGCCTTGGCCCTGCAGGCCGAAGGCATGCCGGCCGTGAGCTACACGGGATGGCAAGTGCCGATCCGAACCGACAGCGCCTATACCAAGGCCCGCATCGAGAGCATCGACGATGCCCGCGTGTGCGCCGACCTCGACGCCGGCAAGGTGGTGATCATCACCGGCTTCCAAGGCATCGACGGGTTGGGGCATGTGACGACCCTGGGCCGTGGGGGATCGGACACCTCGGCGGTGGCCGTGGCTGCTGCGCTCAAGGCAGACGAGTGCCTGATCTATGCCGATGTCGACGGCGTCTACACCACCGACCCACGGGTGGTGCCTGAGGCGCGGCGCTTGCATACCGTGTGCTTTGAGGAAATGCTGGAAATGGCCAGCCTGGGATCCAAGGTGCTGCAAATCCGCTCGGTGGAGTTCGCTGGGAAGTACCGGGTGCCGCTGCGGGTGCTGTCGAGCTTCACGCCCTGGGACATCAACATTGAGGAAGAGGCCCGATCGGGCACGCTGATCACTTTCGAGGAAGACGAGAAGATGGAAAAAGCTGTCGTGTCAGGCATCGCCTTCAACCGTGATGAAGCCAAGGTGACCGTGCAGGGCGTGCCGGATAAGCCTGGCATTGCCTATCAAATCCTGGGCCCGGTGGCGCAAGCCAACATCGATGTGGACATGATCATCCAGAACGTCTCGCGCGAGGGCAAGACCGACTTCTCTTTCACGGTGCCCCGCAACGACCATTCACGGGTGCTCGACCTGCTGCGCACCACCGTGGCTCCCTCCGTCGGTGCGGCCGTGGTGGATGGAGACGCCCGCATCTGCAAGGTGTCCATCGTGGGCATCGGCATGAAGAGCCACGTGGGCGTGGCCGCCAAGATGTTCAGCACGCTCAGTGCCGAGGGCATCAACATCCAGATGATCAGCACCAGCGAGATCAAGACCTCGGTGGTGATTGACGAGAAGTACATGGAGTTGGCCGTTCGCGCCCTGCACCGCGCCTT
>RFPX01000228.1 GCA_009925955.1 Betaproteobacteria bacterium | reverse complement strand
CGCGGGCTATGACCCTTCATTGGCGGGTGCTGTCTTTGTGCTGAACCCGCATTGCACAGGCTTGGTGGATACGGCATACGCAGGCTAATCACGGCTGGGTCTTTTGGCGCGCTTGCGCCTGCAGACCGCTTGTGGCCGCAGCCCAATGGAAGGCCCGCACCGGACAGAACTTGACCGTCAAGCAAAGCCATGGGGGGTCGGGCAAGCAAGCACGCTCGGTGATTGACGGCCTGGACGCCGACGTGGTGACCCTGGCCTTGGCCTACGACATTGATGAACTGCATGCCAAGGCCAAGCTTATTCCTGCGGACTGGCAAAAGCGCCTTCCTCACAACAGCTCACCCTACACCTCCACCATTGTGTTCTTGGTGCGCAAGGGCAACCCCAAGAACATCAAGGATTGGGACGACCTGGCCAAGCCTGGTGTGAGCGTGGTGACCCCCAATCCCAAGACCTCGGGCGGCGCGCGCTGGAACTACTTGGCGGCCTGGGGCTATGCGCTGAAGAAGAACGGGGGTGACGCCAAGAAGGCCCAGGAGTTTGTCGCGGCCCTCTACCGAAACGTGCCGGTACTCGACTCGGGCGCCCGCGGCTCGCTCGTGACCTTCACCGAGCGTGGCGTGGGCGATGTGTTCATCTCCTGGGAAAACGAAGCCCACCTGGCGAGCAAGGAGCTTGGCCCCGACAAGTTTCAGATCGTCACGCCGTCCCTGAGCATCCTGGCCGAGCCGCCCGTGACCGTGGTCGACAAGAACGTCGACCGCAAGGGCACCCGCGAGCTGGCGACGGCTTATCTGCAATTCCTCTACAGCCCTCAAGGCCAGCAGATCGCTGCAGAGAATGACTACCGGCCGATCGATCCCAAGGTGCTGGCCAAGCACGAGAAGACCTTTGTGAAGGTGAACCTGTTCACCATTGATGAGCTGTTTGGCGGCTGGACCAGGGCGCAGAAGGAGCACTTTGCCGACGGCGGGGTGTTTGACCAGATCTACACCAAGATCTACACCAAGCGCTGATTCGCTCGGTTCGTCCTCTGACGGGGGAAGGGGTTGGGGGTGTCGCAGCCGAGATCCCTGTTTTTTGCATATCAATGATCAAAACCATTCGTTCTTTGATGAGACTGGGATCCCTAGCATCCAGGTCAATTTCGATCATCCTGCGCTTGACCATGCCCACACCTCTGTTCACCCGCCGAAGCCTTTTGGCTGCCGCCACGCTGGCCGCCGGCCTGGGCGCAAGCCCCAGTTGGGCTTCTGCCGCCACGCTGCTCAACGTCAGCTACGACGTCTCCCGTGAGTTCTACAAGGACTTCAACCAGGTGTTCGCCGCGCATTGGAAGAAGACCACCGGCGAGAGCCTGACGCTCAACCAGAGCCACGGTGGCTCCAGCCGCCAGGCCCGCAGCGTGGCCGATGGACTGGAGGCCGACGTGATCACGATGAACCAGCACAACGACATCGACATCCTGTTCGAGCGCGGCAAGCTGGTGCCGCAGGACTGGGCCAAGCGCTTGCCTCACAACAGCGCGCCCACCACCTCGGTGTCGGTGATTCTGGTGCGCAAAGGCAACCCGAAAAACATCCGCGACTGGAGCGACCTGGGCCGGCCGGGCATCAGCGTCATCATTCCCAACCCGAAGACCAGCGGCAATGGCCGCTACACCTATCTGGCGGCTTGGGGTGCAGGCATCAAGGCTGGGCTCAGCCCCGATGCTGCGCGGGCGCTGGTCACGCGCATCTTTGCCAATGTGCCCGTGCTGGATGGGGGCGGCCGCGGTGCCACCACCACCTTCGCTCAGCGCCAAATGGGTGATGCCTTGGTGACCTTTGAGAGCGAAGCGCCCTTGATCGAGCGCGAGTTTGGGGGCGGCTTTGAGGTGATTTACCCCAGCCGCACCATCCTGGCCGAAAACCCCGTGAGCGTGGTCGACCGTGTGGTCGACAAGAAGGGCACCCGTCGCCAGGCCGAGGCTTATCTGCAGTTCTTGTACACCGAGGCCGGCCAGGAGGTGGCTGCCAAGCACCACATCCGCCCTCGCGATGCCAAGGTGCTGGCGCGCTACGCCAAGGTGTTCCCCAAGGTGAACACCTTCACCGTGGACGAGGTCTTCGGTGGCTGGAGCCGTGCCCAGCGTGAACATTTCAACGACGGCGGCCTGTATGACCAGGTGATCGCAGCAGCCAAGGCGCGTTGAGCAGAGCCTGAGCCCAAGCAGAGTTTCCCAGAGCCTTCTCCTCAAGCGCCCCCATGATCCTGTCCCGAACGCTGCTCAAGCGCCACACGGTGCTGCCGGGTTTCGACCTGGCGCTGGGTTTTGCGCTGTTCTATCTGGGCCTGATCGTGCTGGTCCCGCTGTCAGCGGCGTTTCTGAAAACCTTCACCTTGACCTGGTCGCAGTTTCTGGAGGCCACCACCACGCCGCGGGTGCTGGCGTCCTATCGGCTGACCTTTGGGGCGTCCTTTTTGGCGGCTCTGGTCAACGCGGTGTTTGGCCTGATCACGGCCTGGGTGTTGGTGCGTTACGAGTTTCCCTTCAAGCGCCTGGTGGATGCACTGGTCGATCTGCCCTTTGCCTTGCCCACGGCGGTGGCCGGAATCGCGCTGACGGCG
>RFPX01000227.1 GCA_009925955.1 Betaproteobacteria bacterium | reverse complement strand
ACAGCTTGGCCGTACACCCAGCGCTGCAGAGGGATGTAGAAAAAGCCCCCATGCAGGCCAGTGAGCAGCTCCAACTCACGCCGACTGGCCTTCCCACGTAGCGATGCGCCACGGTGGCGGCGCGTTTCGCGGATCAGCCGTGGAAACAGGCGCTGGCGCAGCATGTCAAAGAAGCGGTCGGTGATGGTCCGGTCCGTCAAGCCTGAGAACACCAGGATGCGCACGAAGTCGCGGGTGAGCGCCTGGTTGATGTAGTCGTCATAAAAGCGTGTGAGTTTGTCCTCTACGCTCAAGGCCTCATCGTCAAGGAGTTCATCCCATCCCGGGTTCCACCGTTCAACGAAGACCTCTTGGTAGACGGCATCAATGAGGGCTTGCTTGGTGGGGAAGTAGTGGTAGAGCAGGGCGTGCGTGATCCCGATGCTCTTGGCCAGGTCGCGGAGCTGGCCGTCCAGCCCCTGCTGTGCGAAGAACTGGATGGCGCCGTCCAGGATCTGCCGAGACCGTTCGGCCGTGCCCAGCCGGCGGCGGCCCACGGGCTGCGCTGGCACCTTGGGGCGCCTGGCAGCAGACGGTTGAAGACGGTCAGGGTTTTTGGGTAGGCGCACGCTATTTACCCGGAATTCAATAGCTCATAGGATTGTTGACCGACTGGTAAACAAAGATCACCCGTGGAAACCCGGGCTCACCAAGGGCCCCCTGGAGACCTTGCATGAAAGCTGCCGCCTTCGACTACTGCAAGCCCCGCACGATTGAGCAGGTGCTGGCGCTTTTGGACCAGTACGGCCCCGACGCCCGGATCATGGCGGGCGGCCAAACGCTGGTGGCCACGCTCAACATGCGGCTGTCCGATCCCAAGATGCTCATTGACATCACCGGGCTGCCGGGTTTGTCGGCCATCGAACGGCGGGGCGACCGCCTGCACATCGGTGCCCTGGCCACCCACACGGCCGTGGAGCAGTCTCCCTTGGTCGCCGAGCTGGCGCCCATGCTGGCCAGCGCGGCGCCACACATCGCGCACCGCGCCATCCGCAATTCGGGGACTTGGGGCGGCTCGATCGCCTATGGCGACCCCGCGGCGGAGTGGCCCTGCTGCCTCGTGGCGTTGGACGGAACCGTGCATGTGCAGGGCCCCGGTGGCCAAAGGCAAATCCGGGCCACCGATTTTTTCCAGGACCTCTACACCACCGACTTGCGGCCTGATGAGATCGTCATCGGAGCCGATGTGCCCGTGGCCACAACCGCCGATTGGTTTGCCTTTGACGAGCTGGCACGCCGACACGGTGACTACGCCGTGGCCGGCTTGGCCGTGGTGGCCCGCTTCGATGGGCGCAAGGCCCTTCGGGTGAACCTGGGGCTGCTGGGCATGGGCGTCAAGCCCCTGCGGGCACCGCAGACCGAGGCGGTCTTGGCCGGCAAGGTGCTGGATGCAGCCACCATCGAGATTGCAGCCGCCTCCCTTCGCGCCGAGCTTGATCCACTGCCCGACCTCACCCACAGCGCGCAGACCAAGCGCCACTTGGCTTCGGTGCTGCTCAAGCGGCTGCTGGCGGCAGCCGATGCAAGCCGCGCTGCGCTGACGGTCTGAAGACACCGCTTGGTGGGCTGCTCAACCTAACCCGAAGCGGTCCTGTCTTTGCCCCTGACCTTTGCCCCTGACCCTTGACCGACCTGGAGCCTAATCAACATGGCTGAACTTCAAACCCTGAGCGTGACCGTCAACGGTCAGTCGCATTGCTGCAGCGTCCAACCGCGCCAGCACCTGGTGGACTTTGTCCGCAACGACCTGGGCCTCAAGGGCTCGCACCTGGGTTGTGAGCATGGGGTGTGCGGCGCCTGTACCGTTGAAGTGGACGGCAAGATCGTTCGAGGCTGCCTCACGTTGGCGGTGCAGGCGCAGGGCTGTCAGGTGCGCACGATTGAAGGGCTGAGCGAGGACGGCGACGTGCGCGACCTTCAAGATGCCTTTGTGCGCCACAACGCTTTGCAGTGTGGTTTTTGCACGCCGGGCATGGTCATGGCCGCCAAGGAGTTGCTGGAGACCAAACCCAATGCGACAAGGGCCGAGGTGCGCGAATGGATGAGCGGCAACTATTGCCGCTGCACCGGCTACCACGCCATCGTGGACGCGGTGTGCGAAACCCTGGCCGCGCGCGCCCAAAAGCGCAACGCCTGATGCACCACAGCCCTGGAGACCCACTGTGATGAACACCGCCACCGACGCCAACCCCCGAGCCCAAAGCGCTGCCACCGAGGTCGAAGAGCGCCCGCGTACCCGTCCGGAAGACCACGTGCTGCCGCCCGTCACCGAAGACCCACGCTACATCGGCACCAGCAGCGAGCGTCCGAGCGCGCGCAAGCTGGTTCAGGGGCAGGGCACTTACATCGACGATATCGAGCTGCCGCGGATGGCCCATGTGGTGTATTGGCGCAGCCCCTTGGCACACGCCAAGATCCTGCGCATCAACGCTGAAGAAGCCCGCGCCATGCCGGGCGTCCTCCTGGTGGCCGACGGCCACGACCTGAGCACCTACTGCAAGCCCTGGGTGGCCACGCTGGCGCATTTGGCAGGCATGAAAAGCGCACCCCAGTACCCCTTGGCGCTGGACCGTGTG
>RFPX01000226.1 GCA_009925955.1 Betaproteobacteria bacterium | reverse complement strand
GACAAAAAGCTGGAAAACCCGTGGCGCAAGCACGGCAACATTCCGCTTTGATGGGTTGGAGGAACGCCATGTTTACCAAGATTCTGATTGCCAACCGCGGTGAGATCGCGTGCCGGGTCATCAAGACCGCGCGCAAGATGGGCATTGCCACCGTGGCCGTGTACTCCGAGGCCGACAAGGATGCGCGGCATGTTGAGCTGGCCGATGAGGCGGTGTTGATCGGACCCGCGCCTTCACGCGAGTCGTACCTGGTGGCCGACAAGATCATTGCCGCCTGCAAGCAAACCGGCGCGCAGGCGGTGCACCCGGGCTACGGATTTCTGTCGGAAAACGAGGCCTTTGCCAGGCGCTGTGAGGAAGAAGGGATCGTCTTCATCGGGCCCAAGCACTACTCGATTGCGGCCATGGGCGACAAGATTGCGTCCAAGAAGTTGGCCAATGAGGCCAGGGTCAACACCATCCCCGGCTACAACGACGCCATTGACACGCCCGAGCAGGCCGTGGAGATTGCCAAGAAGATCGGCTACCCCGTGATGATCAAGGCCAGCGCGGGCGGCGGTGGCAAGGGCCTGCGGGTGGCGTTCAACGACAAGGAAGCCCACGAAGGCTTTTCAAGTTGCCGCAACGAGGCCCGCAACAGCTTCGGCGATGACCGCGTGTTCATCGAGAAGTATGTGTTGGAGCCCAGGCATATCGAGATTCAGGTGCTCGGCGACGCCCATGGGGAGGTGGTCTACCTGTGGGAGCGCGAGTGCTCGATTCAGCGGCGCCATCAAAAGGTGATCGAGGAGGCGCCATCGCCCTTCATCAGCGAGGCCACGCGCCGGGCCATGGGTGAGCAGGCTGTGGCCCTGGCCAAAGCCGTGAAGTACCAGAGCGCCGGCACAGTGGAGTTCGTGGTGGGCAAGGACCAGGACTTCTACTTCCTGGAGATGAACACGCGCTTGCAGGTGGAGCACCCGGTGACCGAGTGCATCACCGGCCTGGACCTGGTGGAGCAGATGATCCGCGTGGCCGCAGGTGAGCGGCTTTCGTTCACGCAGGAACAGATCGCCCGCGACGGCTGGGCCATTGAGTGCCGTATCAACGCAGAAGACCCCTTCCGCAACTTCCTGCCTTCCACCGGACGCTTGGTCCGGTACCAGCCCCCAGCCCAGAACCTGGAGCAGGGGCGCAACACGCTCCAAGGTCCGGCCTATGACAACGGTCAGTTCGGTGGTGTGCGCGTGGACACTGGGGTGTACGAGGGCGGCGAGATCCCGATGTACTACGACTCGATGATCGCCAAGCTCATCGTGCATGGGCGCGACCGCCATGAGGCGATTGCCAAAATGCGCGAGGCCCTCAATGGGTTCGTGATCCGGGGCATCAGCAGCAACATCCCCTTCCAGGCTGCGCTCTTGGCACACCCGAAGTTCGTGACCGGGCAGTTCAACACGGGCTTCATTGCCGAGCATTACGCCAAGGGCTTCCGCGCCGAGGATGTTCCGCATGACGATCCCTCTTTCCTGATTGCCATCGCCGGTTTCGTCCGGTGCAAGGCCCGCCACCGTGCAGCCGGCATCAGTGGACAGGTCCTGGGCCATGAGGTGGCCCACGTGAGTGACTTCGTGGTGGTGGTTTTGGGCGAGCAGGGCCGCCATGAGTACCACCAGGTGCAGGTTGGCGAGTTCGACCCCGTCTCGGGCAAAGCCGAGGTCCGTGTGGACGGACGCACCTTCGCGATTCAAAGCCGGACCAAGCTGGGCGACATCCTCATGGTGGGCACCGTCAATGGTCAACCCTTCAGTGCGCAGGTGGAGCGCGGCGCACCGCGCCAACCCTTGGCGCTGCGGATTGCCCACAACGGCACGGCCATCGCCGCCCTGGTGCTGTCACCGCGCGCTGCGGCGATGTTCAAGTTGATGCCCTACAAGGCGCCGCCTGACCTGTCCAAGATGCTGCTGTCCCCCATGCCAGGGCTGCTGGTTAATGTGGCGGTGCAGCCCGGCCAGAAGGTCTTGGCCGGGGAGCGGCTGGCCGTGATTGAGGCGATGAAAATGGAAAACATCCTCACCGCCACACAGGACTGTGTGGTCAAGGCGGTCAAGGCCAGCGTGGGCGAGAGCCTGGCGGTGGACCAGACGATCATCGAGTTTGAGTGAACCGTCCGTGGAGGTTTCAGCCATGAGCCAGACCAAACCGTTCCGTGTCTTGGGTATCCAACAGGTGGCCATCGGCGGCCCGAGCAAGGCTCGGCTGCGCAGCCTGTGGGTGGACCTGCTGGGTCTGCAGGTTAAGAGCAGCTTTGTGAGCGAGCGCGAAAACGTGGATGAGGACATTTGTGCCTTGGGCGCTGGGCCCTTGGCTGTGGAGGTCGACCTCATGCAGCCCTTGGACCCCGAAAAGAAGCCCGCGGTGCACACCACACCGCTCAACCACATTGGCCTTTGGGTAGATGACCTTCCCAAGGCGGTCGAGTGGCTGGGCCGTCAGGGCGTTCGTTTTGCGCCCGGGGGCATCCGCAAGGGCGCTGCGGGCCACGACATCACCTTCATCCATCCCAAGGCCAGCGACGAATTCCCCTTCGGCGGAGAGGGCGTGCTGATCGAGTTGGTGCAGGCGCCCGAAGAGGTG
>RFPX01000225.1 GCA_009925955.1 Betaproteobacteria bacterium | reverse complement strand
CCTGCCTCCAGGCCGCGCGGGGCGATGATGTAGCGGCGCTCGCCATCGGCGTAGCACAGCAGCGCAATGTGGGCGGTGCGGTTGGGGTCGTACTCGATGCGTTCGACCTTGGCCGGGATGCCGTCCTTGTTGCGCTTGAAGTCCACCACACGGTAGTGGTGCTTGTGACCACCGCCCTTGTGGCGCATGGTGATGTGGCCGTTGTTGTTGCGGCCAGACTTCTGCTTTTGCGGCTCGAGCAGCGAGGCTTCGGGCGCGCCCTTGTGCAGGTGCTTGTGCACCACCTTGACCACGGCACGGCGGCCGGGGGAAGTGGGCTTGACTTTGACGACGGCCATTTACGCAGCCTCCCCGGAGAAGTTGAGCTCCTGACCGGCCTTCAAGGAGACATAAGCCTTCTTGACATGGTCACGGCGGCCAATGCGGCCACCGAAGCGCTTGGTCTTGCCCTTGGTGTTGACGGTGCGAACACTGTCCACCTCGACCTTGAACATCAGTTCAACAGCGGCCTTGATCTCGGGCTTGGTGGCGTCGCGCAGCACCTTGAACAACACTTGGTTGTTCTTCTCGGCTGCAGCGGTGGCCTTCTCGGAAATGATCGGTGCCACGAGCACCTGGGCCAGACGGCCTTCGTCGTGCTTTTGGGTGCTCATGCGAACATCTCCTTGAGCTGCTCGATCGCGCCCTTGGTCACCAGCACCTTCTTGTAGTGCACCAGCGACAGGGGATCGGCGTAGCGGGGCTCGACCACCAGCACATTGGCCAGGTTGCGCGAGGCCAGCGCGAGGTTGTCGTCCACCTGGTCGGCAATCACCAGCACCGAATCCAGGCCCATGGCCTTGAACTTGGCGGCCAGCAGCTTGGTCTTGGGGGCTTCGACCTTGATCGAATCCACCACGGCCAGGCGACCATCACGGGCCAACTGAGACAGGATCGACGCCATGCCGGCGCGATACATCTTCTTGTTGACCTTGTGGGTGAAGTTTTCGTTCGGTGTGTTCGGGAAAATCCGACCACCCCCACGCCACAGCGGCGAAGACGTCATACCGGCGCGAGCGCGGCCGGTGCCCTTCTGGCGGAACGGCTTCTTGGTGGAGTGGTGCACTTCGGCACGGGTGAGCTGCTTGCGCGTGCCTTGGCGGGCGTTGGCCTGGTAGGCCACCACCACCTGGTGAACCAGGGCTTCGTTGTAGTCACGGGCAAACACGGTGTCAGGAGCGTCCACCTTGGCGGTGGCCTGACCTTGTTCGTTCAGGAGCTCGAGTTGCATCACTGGGCTCCCTTCTTCAGGCGGACCTTGACGGCCGGGCGCACGACCACGTGGCCGTTCTTGGCACCCGGAACAGCGCCCTTGACCAGCAGCAGCTGGCGGGCCTCGTCCACGCGCACGATGTCCAGGTTCTGGGTGGTGACGGTTTCGTCGCCCATGTGGCCGGTCATCTTCTTGCCCGGGAACACACGACCCGGGTCTTGCGCCATGGAGATCGAGCCCGGCACGTTGTGCGAACGGCTGTTACCGTGCGAGGCGCGCTGCGAGCTGAAGTTGTGGCGCTTGATGGTGCCAGCGTAGCCCTTGCCGATCGAGGTGCCCTGCACGTCGACCTTCTGGCCAGCGGCGAACATCGTCACGGGCAGCGTGCTGCCGGGCTTGTACTCGGCAGCCACAGCGGCTTCGACGCGGAATTCCTTGAGGACTTCACCGGCTTCAACGCCGGCCTTGGCCAGGTGACCCGCTTCAGGCTTGGTCACGCGGGACGCCTTGCGCGACCCGTATGCCACCTGCAGGGCGACATAGCCGTCTGTCTCTTCGGTCTTGACCTGGGTGACGCGGTTGTTGGACACGTCGAGCACCGTCACGGGAATGGCGTCGCCATCGTCCGTGAAGATGCGCATCATGCCCACCTTGCGACCCAGCAATCCGAGGCGATTGCTCAGACTCATGGTTCTTCTCCAGCCCCTCAAAAAGGGCCTTGTTGCACAACCCCGACATCGATTGGCCGGGATGGATTTCCGCCTCCGAAAAGGCGGGCCGCCCGCAGCCAAACCTGGCCGTCAAGCGGAAAAGCTCTCCAGTATAGCCGCTCGCGGGTTTCCCCGCAAGTGGCAACCGGAGGGGTGTGGCAGCGGGTTGCCCCGCCGCCAACAGCTGCCTTTACTGCAGCTTGATCTCGACGTCCACGCCCGCGGGCAGGTCCAGCTTCATCAGGGCGTCAACCGTCTTGTCGGTCGGGTCGACGATGTCCATCAGGCGCTGGTGCGTGCGAATCTCGAACTGGTCGCGGCTGGTCTTGTTGACGTGCGGCGAGCGCAGGATGTCGAAACGCTGCATGCGGGTGGGCAGGGGCACCGGGCCACGGACGATGGCGCCCGTGCGCTTGGCCGTGTCAACGATTTCCAGCGCAGACTGGTCGATCAGCTTGTAATCGAAGGCCTTGAGGCGGATGCGGATTTTTTGCTTTTGCATGTTGAGCTCCTATTGACTCGGTTCCTAGTCAGTCGGGGACAGAGCTTGCCGCCATGCGGCTCGGTCTGTCCCGCGAAGCTCAGGCAATGATCTTGGCCACCACGCCGGCGCCCACGGTACGGCCGCCTTCGCGAATAGCAAAGCGCAGACCCTCTTCCATGGCGATCGGGTTGATCAGCTTG
>RFPX01000224.1 GCA_009925955.1 Betaproteobacteria bacterium | reverse complement strand
TGTGCTGCAGCGGGTGCGCCAGGAACTGGGCCTGGACCAGCCCTTGTGGACCCAGTTCAGCCACTATGTGGGCCAGGTGCTCAGGGGTGACCTGGGCTCTTCCATCCTCACCTCCAACCCGGTTCTTGAAGACCTGCTCAAGACCTTCCCCGCGACCTTCGAGTTGGCCAGTGCGGGCATCATCATTGGGGTGGGCCTGGGTGTTCCGCTGGGCGTGTGGGCCGCGCTGCACCAAGGCCGCTGGCCCGACCATCTGGCCAGGCTTCTGGGTTTGATGGGCCACTCCATCCCCATCTTCTGGCTGGGGCTCATGGGCCTGCTCTTGTTCTATGCGCAACTGGGCTGGGTATCGGGGCCGGGTCGGCTGGATGTGGTGCACGAGTTCAGCGTGCCGCGCATGAGTGGCTTGTTGCTCTTGGACACCGCTTGGGCTGGGCAATGGGAAGCCTTTGGCAATGCCTTGAGCCACCTGGCCTTGCCCGCCAGCCTGCTCGGTTTCTATGCCTTGGCGTACATCAGCCGGATGACGCGTGCGTTCATGCTCAACGAGTTGAGCAAGGAATACATCCTGACCGCGCGGGCCAAGGGCCTGGCCGAGTCGCGCGTGGTGTGGTGGCATGCGCTGCGCAACGCTGCGGTGCCTTTGGTGACGGTGGTGGCCCTGTCCTATGCTGCCTTGTTGGAGGGCTCGGTGTTGACCGAGACGGTGTTTGCCTGGCCAGGGCTGGGCCTGTACATCACCCATTCGCTACAAAACGGCGACATGAATGCGGTGCTGGGCGGAACGCTCCTCGTGGGCAGCCTGTTCATCGCGTTGAACCTGCTCAGCGATGTGCTGTACCGCCTCTTGGACCCTCGGGTGCGCGCACCGTGATCATCCGAACGGCTCTTTCACGTTTGCTGCGCCATCCCCTGTCGGCATTGGGCTTGTTCATCCTCTTGCTGCTGTTGGTGGTGGCCGTGGGCGCCGACGTGCTGGCGCCGCACTCGGCTTATGACGGGGACCTGCAGAGCCGGCGCTTGTTGGCGCCCGGGCCTGGACACTGGTTGGGCACCGATGACCTGGGGCGTGACATTCTGTCGCGCCTGATCCATGGAAGCCGCATTACCTTGCAGGTGGTGGTCTTGGTGGCGGTGTTGGCCGCCCCGCTGGGTTTGCTGGTGGGTACGGTAGCAGGCTACTGCGCGCAGGGACGCGCACGCGTCGTGGACAGCCTGCTCATGCGTGTGACCGATATCGTGCTGGCCTTCCCGCGCTTGATCCTGGCCTTGGCCTTCGTGGCGGCCCTGGGCCCGGGGATTGAAAACGCCGTCTTGGCCATTGCGATCACCTCCTGGCCACCCTATGCGCGCATCGCGCGCGCCGAGACGCTGACCCTGCGGCAATCAGGATTTGTTCAGGCCGCGCGGGCCATGGGCGCCGGCCCTGTCCACATCGTGCGGCGGCACATCGTTCCCTTGTGTCTGCCGTCGGTGATCGTGCGGGTGAGCCTGGACATGTCGGGCATCATCTTGACTGCGGCAGGCCTGGGCTTTCTGGGTTTGGGGGCACAACCGCCTGTTCCCGAGTGGGGCGCCATGATCAGCAATGGGCGTCAGTTTCTGCTGGACCAATGGTGGGTGGCCGCAGCGCCCGGCGCGGCGATCTTGTTGGTGAGCTTGGCCTTCAACCTCTTGGGTGACGGCCTGCGCGATGCCTTAGATCCCAAGCAGGCGGGCAGGGTGTGAGGGGGATGCTGATGGCTTCATTGATGACGTCCATGAAGGCGTCCGTGATGGCGTCCGTGATGGCCTTGTGCGGCGTGCTCGTCGCCCTGGGGCCGGTGCCCAGCCAGGCCCAAGTGCCCGCCTCGCGGGCGACAATTTCCCCCAGCGCTGAGCCCAACAGCCGGGCCCAGGTTCGAGGCACTTGGCTCACCACCACCGCCAACGACGCCTTGGCCAGCCCCGAGCACACGGCGCGCACCATGCAGCGCTTGCGTGAGATCGGCTTGAACACCGTCTACATCGAGGCCTGGAAGAACGGCTACACCCAGTTTCCATCGGAGGTGCTGCGGCGCGCGATCGGTGTGGCGCAGCGTCCAGCGGGCCGGGAGCAAGACCCAGCGGACTCTGCCCTTGCCCGAGCACAGGCCCCGCGGGACCTCTTGCACGAAGCCGTGACCGAGGCCCATCGCAACGGCTTGCTGGCCATCGCCTGGTTTGAGTACGGCTTCATGGCGGCCCATCAGTCCACGCTCAACCACTTGCGCCAGGCCAAGCCGGATTGGCTCAGCCGGGACCTGCAAGGGCGTGAGGTCGCGCCCAATGGGTTCGTATGGCTCAACCCCTTGCACCCACAGGCGCGGGAGCTCTTGCTCGACTTGGTGCTTGAAGCCATCGACCGCTACGACCTCGATGGAATCCAACTGGATGACCGCATCGTGTGGCCCCACGTGACCATGGGCTACGACGACTACACGCGGCGCGTGTACGCGGCTGAGCATCAAGGGGCACAGCCACCGGCTGACCATCAAGACCCGGCATGGATGCGGTGGCGTGCGGCCAAAGTGGATGAATATGCGCGCTGGTTCGTTCAAGAAGTGCGCGCGCGCCGGCCGGGCCTTGTGGTGTCCTTGAGCCCTGCGGTCTACCCCTGGAGCTGGGA
>RFPX01000223.1 GCA_009925955.1 Betaproteobacteria bacterium | reverse complement strand
CTGCAGTCCTCTTTTCTGACGCCGCCCTTCGGCTGGGCACTGTTCTACCTCAAGGGTGTAGCGCCACCGGAAGTGACGATCCGCGACATTTACCGCGGTGTGGTCCCCTTCATCTTCTTGCAGGGAATTGCGCTGGCGCTGGTCTTTTTCTACCCGCAGATCGCCCTGTGGCTGCCCAAGGTGATTGGTTGGGATTGACCGACCGGCTGGGCACACGCTGAAACGGACGGTTACGGTTGAGGCCGGGCACCAACACGGGGCCTTGTTAGGCCATGGCAACAGCCATCACTGGAGCACTGAACATGCAATCGATCTATGGCACCCGCGGCATGGCCGTGGCCCCCCACTCCTTGGCAGCGCAATCGGCCGTTGACGTGCTGCGCGAAGGAGGGAACGCCCTGGAAGCGATGATCGCCGCTGCGGCCACCATCGCCGTGGTGTATCCGCACATGAACGCCATTGGCGGCGACGGCTTTTGGGTGATCCGCGGGCCCAATGGTGTGCCCGGGGGGATTGATGCCAGCGGCCGCAGCGCCCGAGCAGCCACACGTGAGTGGTATGCCCAGCGCGGCATCACGGGCAGCATTCCCTTTCGGGGCGGCGTGGCCGCCCTGACGGTGGCCGGAACCGTGAGCGGTTGGGGCGCTGCGCATCGCTTGTCCCAGCAGTCTTTGGGCGGCCGGCTCCCCCTGTCGCGCCTGTTGGCCGACGCCATTCATCATGCCCGCAGTGGCATGCCCACCACCTTGAGCCAAAGCGCCCTCACCGCGGCCAAGCGCTCCGACATTGAGCACGTCCCGGGATTTGCCGAAACCTTTCTGCCCGGTGGGGCAGCTCCGGTGCCTGGCCAGTGGTTCAAACAGCCGCGGCTGGCGGCCACGCTGGAGCGCCTGGCAGCCAAGGGCACCGAAGAGTTCTACCGTGGTGCTTTGGCGCGGGACATGGCGGCTGAGCTCAAGGCCGTGGGCAGCCCCTTGGACCTGGAAGACCTCCGGTCTCACCAGGCCAGCCTGGTCGACCCGCTGACGCTCAACGCCCACGGTGCGCGGCTGCACAACATGGTGCCGCCCTCACAGGGCGTGGTCTCACTGATGATCTTGGGCCTCATGGAGCGCATGCTCAAGGTGCACGATTGGCGCCAAGGCGCCGAGAGTGCCGAGTTCGTCCACGCGCAAGTGGAAGCCACCAAGCGCGCCTTCAAGGTTCGGGATGCGCACGTCACCGACCGCGCCTTTATGAAGCTGCGGGCGCAAGACCTGCTGGCGCCGGATTTCCTGGACAGCCTGGTCGCCGATTACAAGCCTCAGCGCGCGCTGCCCTGGGGCCGTCGGACCGATCCAGGCGACACCATCTGGATGGGGGTCATCGACCGGCAGGGCGTGGCCGTGTCCTTCATCCAGAGCATCTACCACGAGTTTGGCAGTGGTGTGGTGCTGCCCCACACGGGCGTGAACTGGCAGAACCGCGGCTGCAGCTTCAGCCTGCAGCCCGGGCACATCAACACGCTTGAGCCGCTGAAGAAGCCCTTCCACACCCTCAACGCCGCCCTGGCCGAGTTTGGCGATGGCCGCTTCATGGTGTACGGCACCATGGGAGGCGACGGCCAGCCCCAGACCCAGGCCACCGTCTTCAACCGGGCGCGCCACTTTGGCGACCACCCGCAGCTGGCCATCTCGCGCCCGCGGTGGTTGCTCGGCCGCACCTGGGGCAATGCCAGCGATACCCTCAAGCTCGAGGCCCGCTGGTCACCGGATGTGGTGGCGCAACTGCGCCAGTGGGGCCATGAAGTCGAGACCATCGGTGCTTGGGACGAGGCGGTGGGCCACGCCGGCCTTTTGATGCACCATGCCAACGGTGTACTCGAAGGCGGCTTTGATCCGCGTTCGAACGGGGCTGTGGCGGCCTTCTGAGGGGTCTGCTCAAACGCGTCTGAAGGGTGTTCGGGCTCAGCCCTGCACCAGGCAGGCGTGGCGTTTCAGTTCACCGCCTGCAGGCGTTTGAACAGGGCTTGCACCGCCACCGCCATCAGCGCCGCAGGCACGGCGCCGGCCATCATCAGGGCTGCATCGTTGACGGCCAGACCGGCCACGATGCGCTCACCCAGACCGCCGGCGCCCACAAAGGCCGCCACGGTCGCGGTTCCCACGCCGGTCACCGCAGCCGTACCCACACCGGCGGTGATCAAAGGCCGTGCCGTGGCCAGTTCCACGTGCCACAACACCTGACCGGGGCGCAGGCCCAGGGCCAAACCGGCTTGCCGCAGGCCCGGTGGCACCTGGCTCAAGGCGGCCTGCGTGGCGCTGACCACGGGCAGCAGGGCGTACAAGAACAAAGCGACCAGCGCGGGCACGGTGCCAATGCGCCCCAGGGCGGCGATCAGCGCCGCCAGCAGGGCCAGGGAGGGAATGGTTTGCATCAAGCCTACCGTGCCCAGGATGACCGTGCCCCAACGGGACCGGCGTTGTGCCACGATGCCCAAAGGCAGGCCCAAGAGCACAGCCAGTCCGGTGGAGACCAGCACCAAGCCGACATGCTCAGCCAACAGGCGCGGCAGGTCGGGGGCCATCAGGCGCAGCCAGAAAGAGGCTGCGGGTGACGGGGCGGGCCTTGGCGCTTCGGTTGCGGTCCCCGCGTCTGGCCTTGGGGCCGACGGTGGCGCTGGAGCGTGCGCTGCAGGCGG
>RFPX01000222.1 GCA_009925955.1 Betaproteobacteria bacterium | reverse complement strand
CGCCAATCGAGCTGGAACTTGATGGGGGTTTGCGCCTGCACCGCCTGCGGGCCCAGCGCGCCGGCCACGGCGGCAAAGGCCAGAAGGGTGGTGGACAAGCTGCCCAGCAGGCGGCGGCGAATGGGGTGGGCTGTGGTCATGTGGAGCTCCGGGGTTGGGTGGAAGGGTGCGAAACGCGACTGCAGGAATCAGAACAAACGGTAAGCAAAAGCCATGCGCAGAACGAAGCACCAGCACGGTGCGTGCCGTACCACCGCGGTCTGCACGGCCGCATACCGGCGCATCAGATGTGCTCCTTGAGGGCTTCAGCCAAGTCGGGCGCGCGGGGATCCAGGCGCAGGTTGCGCTCCACCTGCTCGATGTGGGACTGCGCCAGCTGCACCGCCACGTCCACTTCGCCGTGCTCCAGCGCATCCACGATGGCTTCATGCTCGGCCGAAGACTCCGCGGCGGACTGCGAAGACTGGTACATCAGCGAAATCAAACTCGAGCGCGACAACAGGTCAGACTGCAGCTCCTCCAGCACCTGGTTGCCCGTCATGCGCGCCAGCAGGCTGTGGAAGTGGGCCAGCAGCCGCGTGCGTTCGGCCACGTGGTTGAGCGCGATGGCTTCGCGCTCGGCCTTCAGGTGGGCGCGCAACTCGGCAATCTGCGCTTTGGACACGCGCTGCACCAGCAGCCGCATCATCGCGCCCTCCAGCATTTGTCGAAGCTCGAAGACCTGCTGGGCCTCCTCCACACTGGGGGTGGCCACAAAGGCGCCGCGCGCGGGCTCCAGCGTCACCAGCCGGTCTCGGCTGAGTTGGTTGAGTGCTTGGCGGACCACCGTGCGCGACACCGCAAAGATGTCAGCCAAACGCTGCTCCGCCAACTTCGTGCCGGGCATCAGCCGCCGCTCCACGATGGCCGACGTGATCGAGTCGACGATGCGCTGGGTGGTGGTCGTGGGCGTGCCGCGCGGCATGGATACGGTTCGATCCAGAAGTGTGATCTGAACTGTATACAGAAGAGAATACGTCAGGCCCTAGGGTAAGCCCCAGGCTCCTGAACCTTGGGGGGATCAGGCTTGCGCCGCCCGTGCGAAGTGCTCGTCCAACCGTGCAACCCAGTCCGCACGGACCGCCGGTGGCGCAAAACTGGCCATCAGGCTGTTGCGAAGCAACTGCCAGGCGTGGCGTGCCGTCAAGCTGGGATGGGCCTGCAGCAGCGCGCTGTAGTTGTCATTGAGGTAGCCCCCGAAATAGGCTGGGTCGTCGCTGTTGACCGTGACCACCAGGCCCGCAGCCAGCAGCTGCGGCAGGTTGTGCGCCGCCAGGTTCGGGAACACGCACAGCTTGATGTTGGACAGCGGGCAGACCGTCAGGGGTACCGCCTGCCGCGCCAGGCGCTGCACCAAGGCGGGATCCTCGGTGCAACGCACACCGTGGTCAATCCGCTCCACCTGCAGCACGTCCAGTGCGGCGCTGATGTAGGCCGCCGGCCCCTCCTCACCCGCATGCGCCACACGGTGCAGCCCCAGTTGACCGGCCCACTCAAACACCCGCGCAAACTTTTCCGGTGGATGGCCGCGTTCAGAAGAGTCCAAACCCACCCCGATGAAGTGCTCCCGGTATGGCAAGGCCTCTTGCAGGGTCTGCAGCGCCGACTCTTCGCTCAGGTGGCGCAGGAAGCACAGGATGAGCTCGGCCCGCAAACCCCATTCGCGCTGCGCCTGGTCACAGGCGCGCTTGAGGCCCTTGACCACCACGCCCATGGGCACACCGCGCTCGGTGTGGGTCTGCGGATCAAAGAAAAGCTCCGCGCACACGACGCCTTCGGAGGCCGCCCGGCGCAGATAGGCCCAAGCCATGTCGTAGAAGTCTTCCTCCTTCAACAAGACACTGGCCCCGGCGTAGTAGACATCCAGGAAGCTTTGCAAGTCGGTGAAGGCGTAGGCGGAACGCAAAGCGTCGACGCTGGCGTACGGCAAGCGGATCCCATTGCGCGCGGCCAACTCGAAGATCAGCTCAGGCTCGAGCGAGCCTTCGATGTGGATGTGCAGCTCCGCCTTCGGCGCGGTTCTGACCAGTGCATCCAATTGCGCCGGCGCGATGCGCTCGAAGTCAATGGGCCGGCTGGGGGTGGCGAAGGTGTTCATGGCGATGGCAGGAATGAAACGGTGGTGGCACAACAGCCCAAGCGGATGGGCACAGCGGCTTCAGCAAACGCCAAAGCCGATCCCGCAGGCCTTCAGATAGCGGCGGTAGGCGGCGCTCAGGCGGTCTGCGGCGGACATCGCCTCACCGCCCGACAGCGGCAAAGCCTTGGGCTCCTGCGACTCCAAGATGGGTTGGTCTTGGGCGAAGATGGCCAGCTGAAAGTCCCTCAGTTCAGCATCGGGCGTTTGCAGATCGGTGGTGTACTGCGCAAACCACAAGCGGCAACTGCCAGGGGTCTGTGGACAGGCCCAGATCACATAGCTGTCTTGGGTGCTGTCGGCGCCTTCGCCGCGCTTGGTCAACAGCGCCGCAAACGGGCTGAGGACCTCGTAGCGGTACTCCACCCACGCACCATCCTGTGCGCTGGCCGCCGCGCGGGGCTGCCAAGCACGGTAGCGCTCGATCACGGGGCGACCGTCACCGGTAAAGGTGACCTCGTAGCTGGGCACTTCGGGGTGGGCAGCGTCACCCAGCCAGCCCTCATGCACA
>RFPX01000221.1 GCA_009925955.1 Betaproteobacteria bacterium | reverse complement strand
TGGAAGCCGCCGATGCGGCTGAAGTTGCCGAAATTCATCCAGACGAAAAAGGCCCGGCCCACGAGGTTCTGATCGGGCACAAAGCCCCAATAGCGGCTGTCCTGCGAGTTGTCGCGGTTGTCGCCCATGACGAAGTAGTGGCCGGCCGGCACGGTGCACTCCACGCCTTCGGCGGTGTAGCTGCAGGCCTTGCTGTGGGGATGGTCGAAGGTGCCCAGCACGAACGGCGGTGCCGCCTTGTCGGTCAACACGCGGTGCGGCTTGTCGCCCAGCAGCTCCTGCCACTGCTGCGTGTAGCGCATGCTGTCTTCGTCGTAGTAATCGGGCAAGGCGCTGGTGGGCACCTCTTGCCCGTTGATGGTGAGCCGCTTGTTCAGGTAGGCCACGGTGTCGCCGGGCAGGCCCACCACGCGCTTGATGTAGTCGGCACGCGGGTCCACGGGGTAGCGAAACACCACCACGTCACCGCGCTTGACGGCGTTGAGCTCCACCACCTTGGTGTTGATCACCGGCAGCCGAATCCCGTAGTGGTACTTGTTCACCAGGATCAGGTCGCCCACGGCCAGTGTGGGGATCATGGAGCCCGATGGAATCTTGAAGGGCTCAAACAGAAACGAGCGCAGCAAAAAGATGGCCAGGATGAGCGGGAACAGACCCGCCGTCCACTCCACCCAAGAAGGCGGGGTCAGGGCTTCGGCCTGGGCCTCTTCCAGCCGGTCGTCCACCTGGGCAATGCCCAGCTTCTGCAGTTCGGCACGGCGGCGTTGGGCCTCTTGCTCCAGCGCGCGGGCGGCCGCCTCGCGGGCCGGGCGAAAGTGCAGGCGCTCGGCCAGCCAGAAGCCCAGGGTGGCCATCGACATCAAAAACAGCAGCAGGGAAAAGTTGCCGGCCCAGCGGCCCAGCCACCAGCCGCCCAGGTAGATGCCCAACAGGACGTACAGCGCAGCGGCCAGGGGGTTCATCAAGCTGCCCATCATTCGTCCACCTGGAGAATGGCCAGGAAAGCCTCTTGCGGGACCTCCACGGTTCCGATTTGTTTCATGCGCTTCTTGCCCGCCTTTTGCTTTTCCAAGAGCTTGCGCTTTCGGGTGATGTCGCCGCCGTAGCACTTGGCCAGCACATTCTTGCGCAAGGCCTTGATGTTCTCACGGGCGATGATGTTGGCCCCGATGGCCGCCTGAATCGCCACGTCGTACATCTGGCGCGGAATCTGTTCGCGCATCTTGGCGGCCACCGCGCGCCCACGGTACTGGCTTTGGCTGCGGTGCACGATCATGGCCAGCGGGTCCACCTTCTCGCCGTTGATCAGGATGTCCACCTTCACCACGTCGGCGCTGCGGTACTCCTTGAACTCGTAGTCCATGGAGGCGTAGCCGCGGGTGGCGCTCTTGAGCTTGTCGAAGAAGTCCAGCACGATTTCGGCCAGCGGCAGTTCGTAGGTGAGCATCACCTGTTTGCCGTGGTAGGCCATGTTCATCTGGATGCCGCGCTTGGCGTTGCACAGCGTCATCACCGTGCCCACATAGTCTTGGGGCATGTACAGGTGCACGGTGACGATGGGCTCGCGGATGTCGGCGATGCGCCCTTGGTCGGGCATCTTGCTGGGGTTTTCCACCTGCAGCACCGTGCCATCGCCCAGCTCCACCTCGTACACCACGCTGGGCGCGGTGGTCACCAGGTCTTGGTCGAATTCGCGCTCCAGGCGTTCCTGCACGATCTCCATGTGCAGCAGGCCCAGGAAGCCGCAGCGAAATCCGAAGCCCAGGGCCTGGCTGACCTCCGGCTCGAAACGCAGGGATGAATCGTTGAGCTTGAGCTTTTCCAGGGCGTCGCGCAGCTGGTCGTACTCGCTGGCCTCGGTGGGGTACAAGCCGGCAAACACCTGGGGTTGGATTTCCTTGAAACCCGGCAGGGCCTGGCTGGCCGGCCCCAAGTTCTGCGGCAGCTTCTTTTCCAGGGTCAGCGTGTCGCCCACCTTGGCGGCGGCCAGTTCCGGCGCGCAGCACGTCGCGGTTTTCGCTCTTGGGGGTGAACACCCCCAGGTGTTCGATGCCATACACGGCATTGGTGGCCATGAGCCGCACGCGCTCGCCCTTGCCCAGTTGGCCGTCCACCACGCGCACCAACATCACCACGCCCACGTAGTTGTCAAACCAGGCGTCGATGATCATGGCGCGGGGCGGCGCATCCGGGTTGCCGCGCGGCGGCGGCATCTTGGCAATCACGGCTTCCAAGATGTCGTCGATGCCCATGCCCGTCTTGGCGCTGCAGGGAATGGCGTCGGTGGCGTCGATGCCGATCACGTCCTCGATCTCGGCCTTGGCGTTGTCGGGGTCGGCCTGCGGCAGGTCCATCTTGTTGAGCACCGGCACCACTTCCACGCCCAGGTCGAGCGCGGTGTAGCAATTGGCCACCGTCTGCGCTTCCACCCCTTGCGAGGCGTCGACCACCAACAGCGCGCCTTCGCAGGCGCTCAGCGAGCGGCTCACTTCATAAGAGAAGTCGACGTGGCCGGGTGTGTCGATGAGGTTGAGGTTGTAGACCTGGCCGTCACGCGCGGTGTACTTCAGCGCGGCTGTCTGCGCCTTGATGGTGATGCCGCGCTCGCGTTCGATGTCCATCGAATCGAGCACCTGCGCTTCCATCTCGCGGTCTGACAAGCCCCCGCAGCGTTGAATGATGCGATCGGCCAGCGTGCT
>RFPX01000023.1 GCA_009925955.1 Betaproteobacteria bacterium | reverse complement strand
CGCCAGGGTCGTGACTTCGATGTGTTGGCCCAGGCTTTGTGCAGCCATTACCGGGTGGTGTGTCCAGATGTGGTGGGCCGTGGCGAGTCGGATCGCCTGCCCGATCCCAGCGCCTATGCCGTGCCCACCTATGTGGCCGACATGGTCACACTGCTGGCACGGTTGAATGTGCCCCGCGTGGACTGGGTGGGCACGTCAATGGGGGGCTTGATTGGCATGGGCTTGGCGGGCCTGCCAGGCAGCCCCATACGCCGTCTGGTGCTCAACGATGTGGGGCCGCGCATGGAGTTGTCCGCGCTGCAGCGCATCGGCGATTTTTTGGACCTGTCCAAGCGGTCCTGGCCGAGCGTGGAAGAGGCGGCGGAGGAGCTGCAACAGCTGACACCGGGCTTTGGTCCCCACACGCGCGAGCAGTGGTTGGCCCTGACACGGCCGCAGTTGCATAAAGGTCTGGACGGGGCCTGGACCCTGCGCTACGACCCCGACATCGCCGTGCCGTTTCGCCAACTCAACGCTGACCTGGTGGCCGCCGGACAGGCGCATTTGTGGCAAACATGGGATCGCATCACCGCGCCCACCTTGGTGCTGCGCGGCGCCCTCAGCGACCTCCTCACTGCGCAGACGTCCCAGGAGATGGCGCAGCGTGGGCCCAGGGCTGTGGTTCAGTCCTTTGAAGGCGTTGGGCATGCGCCGACACTGGTGGCACCCGACCAGGTTCAGGCGGTGTCAGGCTTCCTCCTGGCCTGATAACCGAGGCCCACTGGACGAACGCGATGCCCCCTGCACACGACGACCCGACCGGCGGTGTGGCCCCCGCACCTGAAGCCGCACCTGAAGCCGCACGGCTCAGCACCCTGGCCTTGCCCATCATGGCCCTGGCTGATCTTCAGCAGCAGGCGGAGTCCCAGGCCGATCCTGAGGGTCAGGCGGTGCTGACCGATGTGCAGCGGGCCCGTGTCTTCGCACAGCCCTTGCTGGAAGGTCGTGCGCTGGATACGGGCGAGGACGCCTGGGGCCATGCCGTAGGGGTGTCGACGATTCTGGCTGGCCTGGGGGCGGCCCAGAGTTTGCAGGCTGCGGCTTACTTGGTGTACGCGGCCGACTTCATCCAGAAGCCCGATGAGGTCATCGCCCGGGCCTTCGGTGCCAGCCATGGTGCCATGGTGGCGCATACCCGCAAGCTGGTGCAGATCCAGCGGGCTGCACGCACGGCACAGGTCGGTGAAGACGAGCGGGCACAGCAGACCGAGCGCGTGCGCAAGATGCTGCTGGCCTTCTCTCGGGACCTGCGCGTGGTGCTGTTGCGTTTGGCCTCCCGTCTGCAGACCTTGCGCTGGCATGCCGGTGCCAAGCGGCCGTGCCCGCAGGCCCTGGCCCGCGAGTCTCTGGAGGTGTTTGCGCCTCTGGCCAATCGCTTGGGCATCTGGCAGATCAAGTGGGAGTTGGAAGACTTTGCCTTTCGCTTTCTGTACCCTGAGCAGTACCACACGGTGGCGCGGCTGTTGGATGAAAGGCGCGTCGAACGCGAGGCTGGGGTGCAGGCCCTGGCCGAGCACCTGCGGGGTCTGCTGACGGATTTGCCCGTGCAGGCCGAAGTGCAAGGACGTCCCAAGCACCTCTACAGCATCTGGCGAAAGATGCAGGGCAAGCAGCTGGAGTTCACCCAGGTCATGGACGTGCGCGCCATGCGGGTGATCGTGCAGGACGTGCCGCAGTGCTACGCCGTGCTGGCGCGCGTACACGAGCGCTTTACGCCCATCGACGGCGAGTTTGACGACTACATCGCCAAGCCCAAGCCCAACGGCTACCAGAGCCTGCATACCGTGGTTCGCGACGCGTCGGGCCGGGCGGTGGAGATTCAGATTCGCACCCGCGCCATGCACGAGTACGCGGAGTTCGGCGTGGCAGCGCATTGGGCCTACAAAGAAGCGGGCCGACAAGGCTACGTCGGCGTGTCCGCCTCCGGCGGCTTTGAGGACCGCGTGGCGCAGGCCCGCAAGGCCGTTTTGCAGCAGTTGCTGGCCTGGGAGCGCGAGGCGGTGGACCAGGCTTCCCCCGGGTTCGAAGACCGCATCTATGTGTTCACGCCCCAGGCTGCGATCGTGGACCTGCCCACCGGCGGCACCGCAGTCGATTTCGCCTACGCGCTGCACACCAACCTGGGCCACCGCTGCCGCGGTGCTCGGGTGGATGGGGCCATGGTTCCCCTGAACACGCCGCTGCAAACCGGGCAAACGGTGGAGGTCATCAGTGTCAAGGAGGGCGGGCCATCGATGGACTGGCTCAACCCCGAACTGCACTACTTGGCCAGTGCCCGTTCACGGGCCAAGGTTCGGGCTTGGTTCAATGCCTTGGAGCAGGCACAAACCATCGCCCGTGGCCGAGAGGCCGTGGAGCGTCTGCTACAGCGCGAGGGCCGCACCGCGCTTAAGTTGGACGAGCTGGCCACGCAGTTGGGCTTCAAGGCCGCCAACGAGCTCTTTGAGGTGGTGGGCAAGGACGAATACTCCCTGCGCAACATTGAACAGCTGCTGCGCCCCGTGGCACCCGCCAAGGCCGATGACGAGGGCTTGGTGCTCAAGCGTTCGAAGGCCGAGGGTGCGGGGTCGGGCGTGTTGGTGGTGGGGGTGGACTCTTTGCTCACGCATTTGGCCCGCTGCTGTAGGCCCGCGCCACCGGATGCCATCGCCGGGTTCGTCACACGCGGGCGCGGGGTGGCGATCCACCGACGAGACTGCAGCAGTTTGGCGCATCTGATGACGCAGCAGGCCGAGCGGCGCATCGCCGTGGAGTGGGGCCTGTCGAAGGAGGGCAGCGTCTACCCCTTGGACGTGCAAGTGGAAGCGGCAGACCGCTCGGGCTTGCTGCGCGACATCAGCGAGGTCTTTGCACGGGAGAAGATCAATGTGACGGGTGTGAAAACGCAGTCCATCCGAGACCGCAATGGGCCCAGCGCGCACATGACCTTCACGGTGGAGATGGCCTCCACCCAGCGCTTGCCATCGGTGCTGCAAGGCCTGCTGCAGGTGCCCGGGGTGCGGGCGGCACGGCGCCGATGAGCTATACTGGAAGGCTACAGGCGCATAGCTCAGTTGGTTAGAGCACCACCTTGACATGGTGGGGGTCGTTGGTTCGAATCCAATTGCGCCTACCAGACTAGATCGCCCAACACACCACCAAAGAAAACGCCCCGCATGTGCGGGGCGTTTTTCATTTGATCCCGAAGGGAATCAGAAGCGGTGGCGGATGCCCACACCGTAGGTGGTGCCGGTGGAGCGGCCGGGCACCTGCTCGTTCATGTACACGGCGTACAGGTCGGTGCGCTTGCTCAGGAAGTGGTCATAGGCCAGGGACGTGGTCTTGCTGGCCTTGGCGTTGCTGGGCTCCATGGAGCTGTACTGCGCCAGGATCTTGCCATTGGGGCCCATGGGCACTGCGGCGCCCACACCCATGTGGTCGTAATCGGTCTTGAAGGTGATGTTCTCCACCTTGCCCACTTGCGCAAACAGCTTGACCGTCTTGAGGTCATAGGCGGCGCCGATTTGCCAGGCGTCGCTGTCGCTGGCACCCACCGAACCGGGGGCGCCGTCACGGCGGCGAACTTCCTGCCAGGACGCACCCAGGCTCAAGGGGCCTGCAAAGTACAGGGCCGACACGTTGGTGTTGGCGCCCGGACGGCTGCCCTTGAGGGCATGCACCACGTTCACGGTGGCGCCGCCGATCTTGGGCAGGGTCAGCCGAATGGCTTCGTTCCAGCCGGTGTCACCACTGGCCTGACCAGCGCTGAGGTGCAGCATGCGGATGGCCGGTGAGAAGCCGAAAGAGTCGCCCAGGGCGTTGAAGATCAGGTTATTCACGAACAGGGGGTTCGTCAGCCGGCCCAGGGCCACGCTGCCGAAACCACCAGACAGACCCACGCTTGCGGTGCGGGAGAACAGGGGGTCGCCATCGAAGCGGCCCGCAGCGCCGTTGGTGGCGCGCAGGAAGCCCTCGGCCACGGCTTCAGCCTTCAGGCCACCGCCCAGGTCTTCCGTGCTGCGAAAGCCGTAAAAGCTGGTGGTCATGTTGCCGCTTTGCGCCTGGGTGGAGGCGCTTGCCGCACCGGGGGCCTTGGTATTGACGACGGACATGTCGACCAAGCCGTACAACGACACGCTTTGGGCCTGTGCGCCAGCGCTGGCCAGGGTGGCCACCACAGCGGCCAGAAGGGTTTTCTTGATCATGGATGGGTCCTGTAAGGGGGTTTAGCACCTACTGCTCTTAGGGATTTTAGGTAGGCCACCCGTCACAGGACAGACAAATTCGTGGGTTCAGGCCCGAGCGGTCGCGAATTGTTGGGGGCGCGCCACATGGGTGGGGGCATGCACCGAATCGGTGCCGGGGGAAGGGGCGGAAAGACCCCGGCGAAGGCCTCAGGAGCGCACCGGCAGGCTCAGCAGCTGGGCCGCCACGGAAACGGCGACCACCGCGGGCTCTTTGCCCTGGATGCGCGGATCACCGATGGGGCACACCAATTCGGCAATCCGATCGGCAGCAAGCCCACGATCCGAGAGGCGACCTTCGAAGTGCCGGCGCTTGGTCTCGGAGCCGATCAGGCCCACCAGTCCCGTGTCGTGTCGCTTGAGCAGGCGCAACACGATGTCGAAGTCCAGGCTGTGGCTGTGGGTCATCACCAGGTGGTGCGCGGCCGAGGGCGCCCGGCCCGCGTCGGCTGAAAGATCGTCCGAGACCCACCACCGCAGCCCGGCGTGGCCTTCGCTGGGCAAGCCGGCGAAGGCCTCTTCGCGTGTGTCGAGCCAGTCGATCGTCACATCCACGCCGCGCAGCAGGCTCACCAGAGCTTGCCCCACATGCCCCGCACCATAGAGGCACAAGTGAAAGCGCGGGGCCGGTAGCGCCCAGGCAGCCAGGCTGTCGGGGCTCAAGGGCTCATACCGGAGCTCCACCGAGCCGCCGCAGCACTGTCCCAGTGTCGGTCCCAGGGCCAGGCGCTGTGGCGAGGGCCAAGCGGCCGTTCCGGACAGCAACTGCCTTGCCGTGGCTTGGGCCATCCACTCCAGGTGACCGCCACCGATGGTGCCCCAGCAGGTCTCGGCGGTCACCACCATTCGGGTACCCGCATCCCGCGGCGCTGAGCCCTTGACGCCACGCAGTTCAACCAACACGGCGCTGCGGCCCTGCGCCAGCCACTGGCTGGCCCGTTGCTTGAGCGCAGCGGCGTTCACGGCGCGGCCGATGCCGCCTGGCGCAGCCGCTGCAGCGCGCGCAGGGTGTTTTCGGGTGTGGCCGGCACCGGCAGGCTCAACTGGGCCGCCGCTTCGGGGGCGTTCACGCAGGACGCCAGTGCGTCGCGCAGGGCCATCAACACGGAAAAGGACAGCAGCAGGGGGGGTTCACCAACGGCCTTGCTGCGGTGGATGGAGTCGGCTGGATTGGCTTGCCCGAAGAGGCGTACCTGCCATCGCGGCGGTGTGTCGTTGGCGCAGGGAATCTTGTAGGTGCTGGGGGCGTGGGTCATCAGGCGCCCACTTTGAGGATGCCACCACAGCTCCTCCATCGTCATCCAACCCATGCCCTGGACATAGCCGCCTTCAATCTGGCCGATGTCCAGAGCCGGGTTGAGCGATGCCCCGACGTCGTGAAGGATGTCCACACCCACCACGCGAGACTCACCGGTGAGGGTGTCCAGCAGCACCTCACTGACCGCAGCGCCATAGGCAAAGTAGTGGAAGGGACGGCCCGTCATGCTGTTGCGGTCCCAGTGCAGGCCCGGCGTGGCGTAGAAGCCATCGCTCCACAGCTGCACGCGCGCCACATAGGCGCTGGCCACGGCCTCTTCAAAAGGCACGCGCTTGGACCCCATCACCAGCGCGTCATCGGCCAGTCGAACCTGGGCCGGGTCCACGCCTTCCTGTTGGGCCCAATGGGCGACCAGCCGCTGGGCCACGGTTCGGGCCGCATCCTGGGCGGCTTTCCCATTGAGGTCGCTGCCGGTGGAGGCGGCCGTGGCGGAGGTGTTGGCGACCTTGTGCGTGTCGGTTGCGGTGACGCGCACCCGGCCAAGCGCCACGCCCAACTCCTGCGCCACCACCTGGGCCACCTTCGTGTTCAGGCCCTGGCCCATCTCGGTGCCCCCGTGGTTCACCAGGACGGTTCCGTCGGTGTACACGTGCACCAGCGCTCCGGCCTGGTTGAGGTGTGCCAGGTTGAAGGAGATGCCGAACTTCACCGGTGTCAACGCCAAGCCCCGCTTGAGCACGGGACTGCGGGCGTTATAGGCGGCGATGTCGGCCCGCCGCTGCTCGTAGTCGCTGGACCGTGCCAGATCGTCAATCAGCTCGTGCAGGATGTTGTCTTCCACCTCCTGTCCGTAGGGGGTCGTGCTTCGCAAACCCCGCGGCAGACGGTCATAGAGGTTCACACGGCGAACCTGCAGCGGGTCCAGGCCCAGCACACGGGCCACAGCATCGAGGATGGCTTCGATTACCAAGGCCCCTTGAGGACCACCGAACCCCCGGAAGGCCGTGTTGCTCTGGGTATTGGTGCGCGCGCAGAACCCTTGCAGGTCTACGGCGGGCAAGAAGTAGGCGTTGTCAAAGTGGCACAAGGCCCGCGTCATCACCGGTGCGGAAAGGTCGGCCGAGTGGCCCGCGTTGGAAATGAACAGCGCCCGAGCGCCGCTGATGCGGCCCTCATGGTCAAACCCCACCTCCCAATCGACTTCGAAGGGATGGCGGCGCCCGGTGATCATGAAGTCGTCGTCACGGTCAACGCGCAGCTTCACGGGTTTGCCCAAGGCTTGCGCCGCGATGGCCGCCACGCAGGCAAACAGGGCCGACTGGGATTCCTTGCCACCAAAGCCGCCGCCCATGCGCCGGCACTCCACCTGCACGTGGTGGGACCCCAGACCCAAGGCATGGGCCACCAGGTGCTGCATTTCGCTGGGGTGTTGGGTAGAACAGTGCAGCTTGAGGCCCTGGTCCTCTAGGGGCAGGGCGTAGCTGATCTGACCCTCGAGGTAGAACTGCTCCTGCCCGCCGATCACCTGGGTGCCCGACATGCGGTGTGGTGCCGCCGCGATGGCCGCGTCCGCATCGCCTCGGCGCATGGACATCGGCGGCACCACGGACTCGCCACGCCCATAGGCCTGGCGCGCCGTCAGCACCGCAGGCAGGGGTTCAATGGTCACCACCTCTGAGGCCAGGGCGGCCGCACGCAGGGCCAAGCGACGCTCGCGCGCGACAACAGCGAACACCGGTTGGCCCAGGTAGTGCACCGTTCCATCGGCCAGGATGGGGTCATCCGCCACGATGGGGCCGCATTGGTTGGCACCGGGGATGTCATCGGCCGTGAGGACCGCCACCACACCCGGTTGGGCCAGCAGGCGTTCACGGTCGATGCTGATGAGCCGGCCATGGGCCACGGGCGACCACCCCAGGGCCGCATGCAGCGTCCCTGCTGCTTCTGGCAAATCGTCCACGTATCGTGCCTGCCCGGTCACGTGCAGGCGTGCCGACTCGTGGGGCAGGGCGCGGCCCACTGGCGCGGTCATCGCCACACCTCCCATGCGTTGGCCTGCTCCAAGCCTGCCGGTTGCTCCACCGACCACCACAGCCGCTGTACCAGGGCCTGGGCGGCTTCCAGCCGGTACCCGGCGCTGGCGCGCAAGTCGCTCAAGGGTTTGAAGTCCTGATGCAAGGCGGCTTGTGCAGCCTGCACACCGGCCGGGTTCCAGCCCGTGGCCAAGAGGGCCCGTTCAGCGGCTTGCGCTCGCTGCACCGTGGCCGCCAGCCCGCCAAAGGCGATCCGCACGGCCCGCAGCACTCGGCTACTGGGCGACTGCCCATCAAACCGCAGTTCAAAGGCACCGCACAGCGCTGAGATATCACTGTCGTATCGCTTGGAGACCTTCCAGGCCCGAAGGTGTTGACCCGCTTCGGGCAAGGGAAGCTCGATCCATTCGATGAACTCCCCGGCCTGCAGGTCCTTGCGCTGATAGCCCAGGTAGAAGTTTTCCAGGGGAACGGTGCGCCGCCGCGGGCCTTGGCGCAGCACCAGCCGAGCGCCCAGGGCCATCAACACTGGCGCCCCATCCCCAATGGGTGAGCCGTTGGCCACGTTACCGGCCATCGTGCCGGCGTGGCGCACGGGTGGTGAGGCGAAGCGCCGCCACACGTCATCCAGCGTCGGCCAATGGCGCGCGAGGTGGGCCCAGGCGGTTTCCAGGCTGGTGGACGCGCCGATGCGGATCCATCCGGCCTCGTCGTAGGCCCGGTTGAGATCCGCCGCTGCCCCGGTGTACACCAGATGGCCCACATCCCGGTGGGCCTTGTTCGTCCACAGTGCGATGTCGGTGGCGCCGCCCAGTACACGGGCGTGTGGATGGGCCTGCAGCACCGCGGCCAGTTCGTCGCTGCTGGTGGGGGCCGTCAAGCGACGCGGCTCACCACAGGCCGTGTCTTGGGCGCTGTAGTCCAGGCACGGCTGTGTTGGCGTGGGCTGGACAGACAAAAGGGCTTGGCCCAAGGCCTGCCGGTCCAGTGCGTGCTCGGGGGCCGTGTGTTGGACGCAGGCCTGCGCAGCGTCCAAGATGGGCCGGTAGCCGGTGCAGCGGCACAGGTTGCCAGCCAGTGCATCGGCCCATGCTTGGCGGCTGGGTATCTGGCCGCTGCAGTGGGCCTGTTCCCACTGGGTCCACATCGTCATCACAAAGCCGGGAGTGCAAAAGCCGCATTGGCTGCCGTGGTGGTCCACCAACGCCTGTTGCACGGGGTGCAACGGTCCCCGTGGGCCGGATGCCAGGTCTTCCACCGTGAACAAAGCTTTGCCGTCCAAGGCGGGCAGATACAAGAGGCAGGCGTTGAGGTTTCGCAGCAGCACCTGACCATCGGCCTGCCGTTCGGCCACGGCCACCGTGCAGGCGCCACAGTCGCCTTCGTTGCAGCCTTCCTTGGTGCCGGTGCACCCGGCATGCTCGCGCAACCAGGTCAGCACCGTGGTGGTGGGTGGCAGCCCCGTCACCTCCACCACGCGCGACTGGTGCAGAAACCGAATGGGTCGTGTTGCAGCGTCCATATGCGTACGGTAGCGCATTCGGGCGCACCTGGCCGCATGTGGGCCCCGGCAGGTGCGCTATCCTTCCGGCCGATTCCTACACCAAGATGGCAGACGACACCTGGGCCCTGCGTGGCGACCTCCTGGACTTTACCGGCGAGCCGGCTTGGGGTCAGTTGAAGCCATCCCAGGTGCGTTGGCGGCCCGACCATTGGCTGTTGGTGCGAGGCCAGCGCATCGAAGCGGTGCAAGCGCAGCCTCCGGGGCCCGAATGGCGCCGTGTCGATCACGCCGGGCGCCTGGTGTTGCCCGGCTTCATCGACACGCATGTGCACGCCCCCCAGCTCGATGTGCTGGCCAGCTATGGCACCGAGCTGCTCGATTGGCTGAACCACCACACGTTCCCAGCCGAGGCACGCTTTGCCGATCCACAAACGGCACAGGATGGGGCGCAGCGCTTCGTGCAGGCCCTCCTTCGCCACGGGACCACGGCGGCCATGGCCTTCTCGACGGTCCATGAATCGGCCACGGAGGCCTTGTTCGCGGCTGCGCATGCCGCCGGGATGCGGCTGATCACGGGCAAGGTGCTGATGGACCGCCACGTACCGCCAGAACTGCAGGACGATGTGCTGGGCGCGGAACAGGCCTGCCGACGGCTGATCGCGCGGTGGCACGGTACAGGCCGTCTGGCCTATGCGGTGACCCCGCGCTTTGCGCCCACCTCCACCCCTGCACAGTTGGACATGGCTGCACGCCTGCTGCGCGAAGACCAGGGGCTTTACCTGCAAAGCCATGTGGCCGAGACCCAGGCCGAAGTGCGTTGGGTCGGCGAATTGTTCCCCGAGGCTCGAAGCTACCTCGACGTCTACGACAGCCGCGGCCTGCTGCACCGCCGCACCGTCTTGGCCCATGGCATTTGGCTCGACGATCAAGACCGGGCGCGGCTGCAAGACGAAGGGGCCACCCTGGCCCACAGCCCCACATCGAACCTGTTTCTCGGCAGCGGCCTGTTCCACTGGCGCCAGGCGCAGGCTGCCGGTGTTCGGGTGTGCACCGCCAGCGACGTCGGGGGCGGCACCAGCCTGAACCTGCTGCGCAACCTGGCAGCGGCCTACCAGGTTCAAGCCCTGCTGGGTGAGCGGTTGACCGCGTGGACGGCGCTGCATTCGGTGACCCTGGGCGCCGCGCAGGCCTTGTGCCTGGATCACGAGATCGGGCGTTTGGAGCCTGGTTGCACCGCGGATGTGGCCGTGTGGGACTGGGCGCAGGATCCGGTTGTCGAACACCGCCTGTCCTTGTCCCGCGACCTGCATGAGCGGCTCTTTGCCTGGTTCATGCTGGGCGATGAGCGGCTGCTGCGCTCCGTGGTGGTGGCGGGCCGGGCGCAAGCCGCAACCGCTTGAATCCGGCTGAACTACCATAGCCCGCCATGGCTCCAACCTCCGCAACGCCCAGTGCCGTGCCGCGGCTTGCCCTGCGGGGCATCACCAAGCGGTACCCGGCGGTGGTGGCCAACGATGCGATTGACCTGACGGTCCAAGCCGGGGAGATCCACGCCCTCTTGGGCGAAAACGGTGCGGGCAAGAGCACCCTGATGAAGATCATCTACGGTGCCGTCCACCCCGATGCGGGCGAGGTGCGATTCAACGGCCAGCCGGTGGACATCCGGGGGCCGCAACAGGCCCGAGCCCTGGGCATCAGCATGGTGTTCCAACACTTCAGCCTCTTCGACACACTGAGCGTGGCGGAAAACGTGTGGCTGGGCTTGGGCTCCGACCTGAGCTTGGGGCAGGTGGAGCAGCGGATCACGGAGAAGGCGGCGGCCTACGGCTTGGAAGTGGATCCGCAACGGCCGGTCCACACCTTGAGCGTGGGGGAGCGCCAGCGCGTGGAAATCATTCGAGCGCTGCTGGGTGATCCGCAGCTGCTGATCCTGGATGAACCCACCTCGGTGCTCACGCCCGCGGCGGTGCAACGCTTGTTCGAGGTGCTTCAGCGCTTGGCATCCCAGGGTTGCAGCATCGTCTACATCAGTCACAAGCTGCATGAGATTCGCGCCCTTTGCTCCGCCTGTACGGTCTTGCGCGGTGGGCGTGTGACGGGCACCTGCGACCCCCGGGTCGAAAGCTCGGCATCTCTTTCGCGCCTGATGATCGGCAGCGACCCACCGCAGTTACAACACCGACCGCAGGCCGCGGGCGCAGTGGCGCTGAGTGTGCGCGGGCTGTCCGTGGCGCGCGCAGACCCCTTTGGCACCGACCTGCAGGACATCAACCTGCAGCTGCATGCGGGCGAGATTCTGGGCGTGGCCGGTGTGTCGGGCAATGGGCAGCGTGAGCTGCTGGCTTGCTTGTCCGGCGAGGACCGGCGTGCCCCGCCTGGGACCATCGCATTGGGGTCCACGGACGTCAGCACCGCCTCGGCTGCGCAGCGCCGCCAATTGGGGCTGCACTTCGTGCCAGAAGAACGCCTGGGCCGGGGTGCGGTTCCCGGCATGAGCCTGGCGCTGAACACGCTGTTGACGCGATCCGAACCCATTGAGCGCGGCTGGTGGATCAACCGAAGCGGGACTGATCAAGCGGTATGACGTGCGCACCGGTGGGCCGGACTCGCTGGCACAGTCGCTGTCGGGTGGCAACCTGCAGAAGTTCATCGTGGGCCGCGA
>RFPX01000220.1 GCA_009925955.1 Betaproteobacteria bacterium | reverse complement strand
GCAACAGCGGATGCAGCAGGAACAGTACGCGCGGGCGCAGGAGGTGGTGATCCAGACCGTTGAGCGGCACCTGCTGGACCGGTTCGAGAACCCCGCACCCTGTGCGCATCCTGGCTTGGTGGCGTTCGAAGGTCCGCCAGGGTTTACCGAGCCCCAGCCGCCCAAGGGGCAGTTCATCTGGGATTGGCGCCACCTGGTTCACACCCTGGGCAACATGCAGCGCCAACACCCATCGGATGCCGCACCCATCGCCAGCCGCGACACCCTCAATGTGGGCCTGGACAGCCCCAAGCTGTTTTCAAACCGGCAGTCTCAACGCCTGCTTTATTACCTGGGCGACGAGGCCAAGGCCCACTGGACCCCCGAGCGCGTCAACCGCGCGGTCTTGGCCCTGCAGCGCATCCAACAACGGGTGGAGCGTGGTGGGCGCCGTTTCACACTGCTGGTGGTTCCTGACAAATCCAGTGTCTATCGGCCGCATGTTCCGCTTGGTATGGGGCCACATGGCCAGCCTCACTTTCACCAGGCCTTTACGGATGGCGGCATCCGCCTGGTGTGGCCGTTGGCTGAATTGCAGACACCGTCGGCGGTTGATGTGTACCTGCCCAACGACACCCACCTCAGCCCTTTGGGCTTTTCGATCGTGGGCGCTTCCGTGCTTCAGGCTTGGGGCAAGCCGGGTCTGCCCACACCGGCCACGGCCAGGCCTTGAACCAGGGCCTGCACGCAGGCAGACCCTCCGTTGGTGGTCTGCACCGCTGAGCGCGCCCGCCGCCCCATTGCCCGCCGCAGCGAGGGGTCGCTCGCCAGCGCGGCCATGGCAACAGCCGCTTCGTGTTCGTTGGGCTCCGCCCAGAACTGCCCCTGTCCGTAGGGGTAGTCGTCGGCTCCCAGCGGCACAAGCCGGGCTGAAACCAACACGCTGTTGTCCTCGGTCATGAAGTCAAGGTTGCCCGAATAGCCCGTGGCCACCACGGGCTTGCCCAGCAGCATGGCCTCTGCCAGGCCTTGGCCAAACCCCTCAGACCGATGCAGAGACACCAACACATCGCAGTGGCTCATCAGCGCCATCAGTTCCCGATGCGGCATGAAGGCATCCATGAAGCGGATGCGTGGGTCTCCTTGGGCGGCTTCGGCCAGGGTGGCCATGAGCTGGGGGGCTTGGTGACCGTTGATGGACTTCATGATCAGGGTCACCGGCTCGTCGCCGCGCGCAAAGGCTTGCCTAAACGACCGAATCACGGCCCAGGGGTTCTTGCGGCTGAGGTAGGAATGGAAGTCAAACACCGACAGGAACACGCAAGACGGGCCGTCCGCGACCTCGGGCAAACCGAAGTGGCCTGCCCCCAGCGCTTGCGGAAATCGCTCCAATTCCCAGAACCAATAGGCGATGTTGACCCGATCCTGGAAAAAGCCTGCCCCCAAGTGTTTCTTGACATCGGGCAGCTGGTCGGCGTTCACAAACAGCAGGTTGACGGGATAGGGGTTGTCTTGTGCCACGCGCCCGGCCAGGCGCAGCTCGCGCGCGCGGCCACCCAGGTTGACATCCACATCCACCACCGAGTGTGCAAGCCCATGCTGCTCGAGCACCTCGGCAAAGCGCCTGAGCGTTTCACCCAGGCCCAGTCCACCGGTGGCATATCCCACCAGGTTCACGCCCGGCCATGAAGCTGCGTCGGGCTTGCCGCGCCACTGCTGCCAGCCCGCCTTGAGTGCATTCAAGCCCCACATGATGGCAAGGATAATAAAGGCATATGTTGGGACTCCTCGCCGCTGGCTGGCGCTACCGCCAGTTCATCAGCAGCTCCGTGCAATCGGAGTTCGCCGCGCGTTACGCGCGCAGCCGGCTGGGGGCGCTGTGGATGGTGGTGAACCCTCTGGCGCAGGCGGCCATCGTGGCCTTTGTGCTGTCCAGCGTCTTGTCTGCGCGGCTGCCTGGGGTGACCAGCAGTTACGGCTATGCCCTGTACCTGATGGCTGGCACGCTGGCCTGGGCGCTGTTCCAGGAGTGCGTCATCCGCTGCCTCACCGTGTTTACCGACAACGGCAACCTGCTGAAGAAGCTCGTGTTCCCGCGGATTTGTCTGCCCCTGGTGGTCGTGGGCATTTGTGGCGTGGCGCACCTTCTGCTGGCCGTGGTCACGCTGGCGGTGTTCTTGGTGCTGGGTCAAACGCCCACGGTGTACTGGCTGTGGCTGCCGGTGCTGGGTGTGCTCACCCTGGCGTTTGCGATGGGGCTGGGCTTGCTGTTGGGCGTGGTCAATGTGTTCTTGCGGGATGTTTCGCAGGTCACCCCGATCGTGCTGCAGTTTTTGTATTGGCTCACACCCATCATCTACGTGCCCGACATCGTTCCAGAAGCGTACCGACCCTGGCTGGCACTCAATCCGCTGTCCCCGCTGGTGGCCGCCTACCAAAGCGTGATGGTCTATGACCAGCCTCCACAGGGCGAAGGCCTGCTGGCGCTGGCCGCACTCTCAGCGGTGTTGTTGGGCTCGGCCTTGCTGCTGTTTCGGCGCGCAGCCCCTGAAATCACCGACGCCTTGTGATGCACACCACACCGGTTCTCGCGGTTGACCGCCTGGGCAAGGCCTACCGCCGTTACCAAAGCGAAGGGCGACGTGTTTTGTCGCTCATGGGCTTGCCGTTCCAGCCGGTGCAGGAAACCTGGGTGTTGCGGGATGTGAGCTTTGAGGTTCA
>RFPX01000219.1 GCA_009925955.1 Betaproteobacteria bacterium | reverse complement strand
GAATCTTGAGCGTGTCCTCCACCACCACCCGCGTACTGGCGTTGCGCAGCTCACCGCTGTCACCGGCCTGTCCGCCGCTCTCCGCATAGAAGGGCGTGTGATCCAAGACCACCACCACGTCTTCGCCGGCACGGGCCTGCTGCACGGGGCTGCCGTCCACATACAGGGCGGTGACGTGGCTGGTTTCGCACACCAAGTGCTCGTAGCCATGGAAAGCGGTGTCGGCCCCGCTGTACTCCAGGCCTTGCTGCATCTTGAACTTGCCCGCGGCGCGGGCCTGTTCGCGCTGGCGCTGCATGGCCGCGTTGAACCCCGCCTCATCCACCTTCACACCACGCTCGCGACACACGTCGGCGGTGAGGTCCAGCGGGAAGCCGTAGGTGTCGTGCAACTTGAAGGCCGTGTCACCGTCCAGCACCGCCACCGCGGCCGCGGTACCCGGCGCACCGGCCGTGCCGCCCAGGGCAGCATCCAGGATTTCCATGCCGTTGGCGATCGTCTGGAAGAAACGCTCTTCTTCCTGACGCAGCACCTCGGTCACGCGGGCTGCAGCCTGGCGCAGCTCGGGGTAGGCCTGGCCCATGGTCTGGTCCAAAGCCGCCACCAGGTGGTGGAAAAAGGGCTTGCGCGCGCCCAGCTTGTAACCGTGGCGAATGGCTCGCCGGGCAATGCGGCGAAGCACATAGCCGCGGCCTTCGTTGCCCGGAATCACCCCATCCACGATGGTGAAGGAGCAGGCCCGGATGTGGTCGGCAATCACCTTCAACGAGGGCGACTCCGCGTCGCAGCCGCCAGGGGCTGCAGCCGCGCCACCGGCCGCATCCACCGCCACCTTGGCCGCCTTGAGCAGGTGCACAAACGTGTCGATTTCATAGTTGCCGTGCACGTGTTGCAACACCGCGGCGATGCGCTCCAGCCCCATGCCGGTGTCCACGCTGGGCTTGGGCAAGGGGTGCATCACACCATCTTCCGTGCGGTTGAACTGCATGAAGACGTTGTTCCAGATCTCGATGTAGCGATCGCCATCCTCATCGGGGCTGCCCGGGGGGCCGCCGGGAATCTCCGGCCCGTGGTCGTAGAAGATCTCGGTGCAGGGCCCGCAGGGTCCGGTGTCGCCCATCATCCAGAAGTTGTCACTGGCGTAGCGCGCGCCCTTGTTGTCACCGATGCGCACAATCCGCTCAGCCGGCACGCCCACCTGTTTGTTCCAGATTTCGTAGGCTTCATCGTCCTCGGCGTACACCGTCACCCACAGCTTGTCCTTGGGCAACTTGAAGACTTCGGTCAGCAGTTCCCAGGCGTAGCTGATGGCGTCCTTCTTGAAGTAGTCACCGAAGCTGAAGTTGCCCAGCATCTCGAAAAACGTGTGGTGGCGTGCGGTGTAGCCCACGTTTTCCAAGTCGTTGTGCTTGCCGCCAGCCCGGATGCACTTCTGCGCCGTGGTGGCACGGGTGTAGGGGCGCTTGTCGAAGCCCAGAAACACGTCCTTGAACTGGTTCATGCCGGCATTGGTGAACAACAGCGTGGGGTCGTCTCCCGGCACCACGGGGCTGGAGGCCACGATGGTGTGTCCCTTGGACTCGAAGAACTTCAGAAAGGCGTTGCGGATTTCAGCGGCGTTCATGCGCGTGCGGGGCGGTTTGGCAAAAGTTTTTGATTATAGGAAGCGGCCTATCTGGAAAGCGGAAGGCTCTGGCCATGCCCCCGGTTCTGCAGCCTGGGCCGGAATCCCCGAAACTCCGTTGCCAAGCCTCTTACCTGCCCCCAGGAGCCCCCATGGACATGAAAAACTCCCCACTGGCGCTGTTGAACGACGCCACGCTGCTGCGCACCGGCGCCTTGATCAACGGCCAGTGGACCGCCCTGCCCCAGCGCTTTGCCGTGTGTGACCCGGCCACCGGCCTGGAACTGGCCCAGGTGGACAACGCAGGGCCCGAGCAGGCCCAGCAGGCCATTGCGGCCGCAAACGCCGCCTGGCCCGCCTGGCGCGCCAAGCCGGCCAAGGAGCGCGCCGCCATCCTGATGAAGTGGTTCCACCTGATCCTTCAGCACACGGACGACTTGGCCCGCATCATGACGGCCGAACAGGGCAAACCCCTGGCCGAAGCCAAGGGTGAGGTGGCCTATGGGGCCAGCTTCATCGAATGGTTTGCCGAAGAGGCCAAGCGGGTGTACGGCGAAACGGTTCCCAGCACCGACCCGAACAAGCGGGTGATGGTGCTCAAGCAGCCCATCGGCGTGTGCGCGGCCATCACACCGTGGAACTTTCCGATTGCGATGATCACCCGCAAGGTGGCACCGGCCCTGGCCGCCGGCTGCCCCGTGGTGATCAAACCGGCCGAACAAACCCCGCTGTCGGCTCTGGCAGTGGCCGAGCTGGCCCAGCGCGCGGGAATGCCCGCGGGCGTGCTCAACCTGCTGCCGGCCGATGCGCAGCGCTCGGTGGCCATTGGCCATGTGCTGTGTGAGTCGGATGTGGTGCGGCACCTGTCCTTCACGGGCTCCACCGAAGTCGGCCGTATCCTGATGCAGCAATGCGCCCCCACCATCAAGAAGCTCAGCCTGGAGCTCGGTGGTAACGCGCCGTTCATCGTCTTTGACGACGCCGACCTCGACAGCGCGGTGGAAGGCGCCATGGTCAGCAAGTACCGCAATGCTGGCCAAACCTGCGTGTGCGCCAACCGGCTGTATGTGCAAGACAGCGTCTACGA
>RFPX01000218.1 GCA_009925955.1 Betaproteobacteria bacterium | reverse complement strand
AGGCCGATCTCGGCCGTGCCCTGCAACGCCGCCGTCACCCGGTCGGCACCACGCTCCATGTGTCGCACGATGTTCTCGCGCACCACGATGGCGTCGTCGATCAGCACGCCGATGGCCAGGGACAAACCCAAGAGCGTCATGAAGTTGAGCGTGAAACCGCACAACCACACCGCAATGAAGGAGGTCAGCACCGAGGTAGGCAGGGACAGGGCCGTGATCAGGGTGGATCGCCAGGAGTTCAAGAACACATACACCACGAACACCGTGAGCACAGCGCCCAAGACCAAGGCCTCGATGACGTTGTTGAGGCTGCGTTGGGCGTTCTTGCCGCCGTCTTCGGTGATGGCAATCGACGTGCCCTCGGGCAGTTCGGCCTGTATGGTCTTGACCAAGGCCCGGACCTCATCGGCCACCGATACCGTCGAGGCCTCGCGCGAACGCACGATCGACATGCCGACATTGGGCTGCCCATTGCGCTGGCTGAGCGACGTGACTTCCGCAAACCCGTCTTGAATCACCGCCAACTGGCCCAGGCGAACCAGCTCTGCGCCGTTGCGCCGCACCACGATCTGTGCAAACTCTTCGGGCTTTTCCAGTCGGCCCAAGAGGCGAATGCTTTGGTCTTCGAGCGTGCCGCGCACCTTGCCCACAGGGGCAGCGGCATTCTGTTGGCGCAGGGCGTTGATCACCTCGTTGACGGTGACGTTCAACTCCCGCATCTTCTGCGCCTGCAGCAACACGCTGAGCTCACGGCGCAGGGCGCCGTACACATTCACCTGCGCCACGCCGGAGAGTGCTCGAAACCGGTCGGCCAACTGGTCTTCCACCAGCCGAGAAATCACGGCATGGGTCTGGGAGCTGGAAGACACCGCCACCTGCATGATGGGTTGGGCCGAGGGATCGATGCGCACGATCACCGGCTCACGGATTTCGGTGGGCAACTTGTAGCGCACCGACCCCAGGGCATTGCGAACCTCGTCAGCCCCCTCCACGAGGTCCTTGCCGAATTCAAAGAAGACCTGCAAAGATGCGCCGCCTTCGTTGGCAGCCGAGCGCACCTCACGCACCCCCGTGACCGACTGGAATGATTTCTCCACCCGGTTGAGCAGTTCGCGCTCCACGGTTTCAGGGGATGCCCCGGGATAGGGAATGTTCACCACCAACAGCGGCAGTGCCACATCGGGACGTTCATTGACCTTGAGCTTGCTCAAGGCCAGCAAGCCCAGCGCCATCAGGCCCAAGATGATCACCACCGTGGCCACCGGCCGGCGGACACTGAAGTTCGACAAAAACATGGCTCAGCCCTCGCGCACGGTGTAGCGCTGGCCAGGCTCCACACCCTGAACCCGAACCTTCACGGCCTGACCCACGCGCAACTCGCCCACCCGCTCGGCCGGCACCAGGGCCTCCATCCGAAGGCTGGCCGGGTCGATCACCTGAACCAACTCCTTGCCCATGGTGGCCGTGTCGCCAGAAGACACCTTGCGCGAGGCCACGATGCCATCAAAGGGCGCACGCACCTCGGTACGCTCCAGTTGTTGGCGCGCGGTGGCCACACGGGCCTTGGCCGCCACCTGCTCGCTTTGCGCCAGGTTGCGGCGAACCTCCGCATCCTCCATGGCTTGCACCGAACTCATGCCCTGGGCCTGCAGCGACTTCAAGCGCTGAAAGGTGCGCTCAGCGCCTTCAAAAGAGCGCTCGGCCGCGCGCAAGGCCTCCTCGGCAGACAGCAAGGCATCTCGGATCGCCGCATCGTCGAGCTTGACGAGCAACTCGCCACGCTTGACGGGCTCGCCGTTGTCGCGCAACACCCGCTGCACCACGGATCCCACTTCGGCCCGCAAGTCGGCTCGGCGCTCGGCCTGGATGGCGCCCGTCAACACCGGCGCGGTGGCCGCAGCCCCGCTGCGCCCGGCCACCCAAATGTCCTCGCGGCCCAAGCTCAGGGCAGCAGGCTCGGCCTTTTGCGTGCCTTGGGCCTCGCGGGCGGCCTGCGGCTTGTCGGCGCCACCACAGGCGGCCAAGATTGAAACGGCGCACAACGAAGCCAGGCCCAAAGAGGCCTTCATCCATCCATGATTCAAGTTTGTTCTCCGCTCAAAGGGCGAGGGCCCATGGGACCGCAAACGCCCTAGATCCTTCCAGCGCCTTGCGACAAGGTGCAGCTGGGGCCGACGGGCGGTGCAAAAGACGAAGGATAAACCCTGGGGTGGTCGCCCGCACGGGCGGGCTGCTCAGCGCGGGAGGGCCCCATACCCAAACCCCATACGAGGCACTATCCTTCCCCACCATGAGCAAGGCCAGCGATTCCAACACCCCGGGCGTCTCCAGCGCCTTCACCCCACAGGGCAGCACCCACATGGCGCAGGTCGAGGCTGACCGCATCATCGTGCGCGGCCAGGACCTGTGCCGCGATGTCCTGGGCCAGCAGTCTTTCACCGCCTATTTCCTGTTTCTGCTCACCGGCCAAACCCCCAGTACCCTGCTGGTCCGCGCCGCCGACGCCACGATGGTGGCCATTGCCGAACACGGCCTCGTGCCGTCGGTACAAGCCGCACGCATGACCCATGCCGCCGCGCCCGATGCGCTGCAAGGTGCTGTGGCCGCCGGGCTCTTGGGCTGTGGCCCCGTGATCCTGGGGGCTTCTGAAACCGCCGGGCGGCTGCTGGCGCGCATCGTCGAGGCGCGCACCAGCCGCCTGCCCAACCCCCAG
>RFPX01000217.1 GCA_009925955.1 Betaproteobacteria bacterium | reverse complement strand
CAAAAAGAAGAGCCGCTGTTCAACCAGATTGAAGCCGCGCGTCTGGAAAGAGGCCTTTCGCGCCAGCAACTTGCTGATGCTGTGGGGGTTCATTACCAGACGATCGGCTACCTTGAGCGTGGTGAATACAGCCCGAGCCTGACACTCGCGCTGCGCCTGGCTGAGGTGCTCGGGCGTGGGGTCGAAGAGCTGTTCTCGGCGCGTCCATTCTGATCGGTGGAGAACGCAACATGACCAATCAAAAACCGAAGAATCGCTTCTACTGGGTCGAAGGCGTGACCCGCAACGAAGTCGAGAAGAGCCTGGCCGACCGGCAACCCAGCCGCTTGCGCCAGCAGGGGCCGCGCCGCGCCTTGGTGCTCGCCTACGCAGCGGTTCTGGTGGGGCTGGCGGCGTCGGGTCTGTTGCCCGGCGCGAAGCTCAGCTCATACCTGACGTTCGTCCTCCTGGCTTTGGCGGTGTATGGCTACCTGCAATTGCGCAAAGCGGTGCGGCATGTGTCCGATGCGCCAGATGAGCTGATCGACGAGCGGCAGATTGCGGTGCGCAACGCGGCCTATTTGGGTGCCTATCGGTGGCTGGCCCTCATCTGCTGCCTGGTCGTCGTAGGGCTGTTCAGTACCTCCGGTGGCGGCGCTCTTCAAGGCGTCTTGGATGCCGCTCAACTGGAGAGATGGATGAGTGGGCTTGGCATAGCCCTCTTGATGACCGTTTGCTCGCTGCCCGCCATGGTGCTGGGCTGGCAGTTGCCCAGCGAACTGCAGGATGAACGGCCGGATGAGCCGCTGGGCGCATCGCCCCATGCGGAGCCGCACCGGCTGCCCAACGGCCCGCACTGACCATGGACTGGCGCCTTACCGGCGCCGTCCGTCGCCTCCACATTCCGTTCATCACATTCCGATGGAGCCCCAGCGGGCCCTTCGGCAGGATGCGTGCACGTTGAACACTCAACCCCCAAGCCCCTTCGCACGGTGCGAAGGACTCGATTCCCGTCCGCAACAACGTCCAAAAGGAACATCACCGATCATGAAAAGGATGACCATGAACGCCATCGTCGTCGCCACTTCCCTGCTGACTGCCTCTCTGGCCGCAACGCCCGCGGTGGCGGCCCAAGCCAGCCTGCTGATCAACACCGCGGCCGGCGCAGCACCAGCCGGCCAGCGTCAGGTGGTCACCTCCTCCGAGCAACTGCCCCGCCGCGTGGTCAAGCTCGACAAGCTGCCCAGCCAGTACCTGGAGGCTCCGCGCGCCGAAGTGCAGGCCCTCGCGGATGCACTCGAGAAGAACCTGCGCGATGACCTCGCGAAGTTCGACATCCAGGATGCCGCCACGATGCGCGGCTACATCGGCGCCCTGCTGAACCTGGCTCAGTTCAAGGGCGACTGGGCGGCCGTCCCCGGACTGGTGGCCCAACTCAAGGCCCTGCAGGACAAGCCCGGCCCGCGCGCCACCACCGGCACCATGGCCACCATCGTGGCTGAACAGCAAACCGGCAAGCGCGATGCCGCTTGGGTGCAGGACGAGGTTCGCAAGCGCTACAGCGCCATGAACTGGACGGATGTGGCCGATGGTGTGAAGTCCTTCAAGGGCCAGATGGAACTGCTCAACCCGGCCTTGGTCAAGGGCAGCTTCGAACAGCAGGTGGATGTGATGGCGCGCAACATGCAGATGTCGGTGCCCGAATCCATCGTGAGCGCCATCGTCAGTGCTCGGCTGCAGAATGAACTGATCGCGCCGCTGAAGGCGCCTATCGTGGCCGGCCTTCAGGCGGTGATTGATGCGCGCGAGAAGGCTGGCAACGCCACCAAGCGCGACATATGGACGCCGCGCTTGTTCACGATCGCCCCCACCGCCCGCGCCAGCGAGGTGGGCGTGGGCATCTGGGATTCGGGTGTCGATCTGGCCCTGTTCAAGCCCACCGCTGGCCGCGGCATCGCCTTCGACCGCGACATGCGGCCTTCGAAAGACCTGCTGCGGCCCTTGGGTGAATCGCAGGCCAACTGGCCTCAGCTCAAGAAGCTGGTCAAGGGGTCAATGGACCTGCGGGCCGCACAGGACACCGAAGACGCTCGCCTGCTCAAGCAGGTGGTGGCCACCCTCAAGCCCGGGCAGGTCAAGCAGTTCCAGGAGGAACTCAGCCTGGTGGGCGTCTACACCCATGGCACCCATGTGGCCGGCATTGCGGTGGATGGCAACCCCTTCGCCCGCGTGTACACCGCCACCATGCTGTGGGAACACCGCAGTGAACCGGTTAAGCCCAGCGAGGAACTCTCCCGCCGCACGGCCGAGGCCTACAAGCAGATCGTCCAGTCCTTCCGGGATCAGAAGCTGCGCGTGGTGAACATGAGCTGGCGCTACGGTGCATCGGCCTATGAAGGGATGCTGGCCTGGCACAACGTGGGCGCCACCCCAGAGGAGCGCAAGCAACTGGCACGTCGCCTGTTCGCCATGGAGCGGGACGCTCTGCGCCAGGCCATCGCTTCAGCACCCGAGATCCTGTTCGTGGCCGGCTCCGGTAACGAGGACAACAACGCCGACTTCGAGGAGTACATCCCCGCGGGCTTGAACCTGCCCAACCTGCTGACCGTGGGTGCGGTGGACAAGGCCGGTGAAGAGACCAGCTTCTCCACCTTTGGCAAGACGGTGGTGCTGCATGCCAACGGTTTTGAAGTGGAAAGCCTGCTGCCCGGGGGCGACCGCGTGAAGTTCAGCGGCACGAGCATGGCCAGC
>RFPX01000216.1 GCA_009925955.1 Betaproteobacteria bacterium | reverse complement strand
AGATGGGTCCAGCCCCAGGCTTGCCCGAGTGCCCATCCCAGGGCGGTGGCCGCCGTCATCTGCACCAGTGCGCCCGGCAGGGCCACCTTGCGCACCGACAGCAGGTCGGACCATGAGAAGTGCAGGCCAACGCCGAACATCAGCAACATGACGCCGATCTCGGCGAGTTGGGTGGCGATGTCAACGTCGGCAACGTATCCCGGGGTGAAAGGGCCGATGGCCACTCCTGCCAGCAAATAACCCACCAGCGCCGGCAGTCGAAGCTTCACTGCCGCCATCCCCAGCACCAAAGCCAGGCCCAGCGCGGCAGCCATGGTGGTGATCAGGGGCATGGATGGCATGGGTTTGCTTGGGGTGGGTTGATCCGATGGATTGTTTCCGCTGGATCAAATAACCCTCAAAAAAGAAGTGTATTGTTTACACTCATTCCGACTTAACCTGAACATAAACCACCATGTCTAATCTGAATTACCGGCATCTCCACTACTTTTGGGTGGTGGCCAAGGAAGGCGGCATCGCCCGCGCTGCCGAGCGATTGGGTATGGCCGTTCAGACGGTCAGTGCTCAGGTTCGGGAGCTGGAGCGCTCGCTGGGCCATCAGCTGCTCAAGCCGCAGGGCCGCGGCGTAGCCTTGACCGATGCGGGGCGTGTGGCCTTCGAACGGGCCGAGGAAATCTTTCAGATTGGGCAGGCCATCACACGCGAAGTGCGCCAGGCCGCATCCAGTGAGACCGTGAGGCTAACCGTGGGCATGTCCGATGGCTTGTCGAAGCTGGCGGCCCACGTGCTTCTCGAGCCCATCTTGAACACACCGGGCCTCAAGCTGGTGTGCTACGAGGGCGAGTTTGACGAGTTGATGGCGGAACTGGCCCTGCATCAGCTGGACATCGTCCTGGCTGGCGTTCCGGCTCCGCACAACCCCAATCTGAAAGTTAGCAGCCGCCTGCTGGTGTCCTCACCGGTGGCCTGGTGCGGTCCTTCCGGATTGGTCAACAAGGCCAGCACCGCGGATTTCCCTCACTGCTTGAATGAACTGCCCGTGCTCTTGCCCACGGGGCACTCACCTTTGCGCATGGCACTGGACGCCTGGTTCGATGCACAAGACTTGAGCCCGCGGGTGGTCGCGGAGTTCGAAGACAGTGCGCTGTTGTCGGTGTTTGCCGCGCGTGGCATGGGGGTGTTTCCCATCAGCACCCTGGGCCTGGAGGACTTGCAGCTGGTGCGCGGCCTTCGGGTGTTGGCTCAGACCGAGATCAACGAGGATGTTCACGCCATCGTGACACGGCGGTCTCAGCACCATCCGCTGGTGAGGAAAATCATTTCAAGTTCGTAAAAATAGGAATGTTACTTCCTATACACATTGTTTTTAGGTTATTCGGGCAGGCCTAGAGTGCGTGGGGTTAAGCGGATGCGGAGGGTCGCGTCTGCCGGTCTTTTACCCCCACATGCACACATCCTTGTTCAAACCTCCGGGCCGCTCATGGCGGGCCTTTCGTTCAGCGGTCTCCCCATTCGGGCCTGCCGCCCTTGCGCTGGCCGCTGGTCTTTCCTGTTTACCCGCCACTGGGCAGCCGTCCCCTGCGCGGGAGTCCGTGGCTTCAGCAGTCACGACGCCGTCGCCGTCCCAGCCGGTTCTGCTGACCTTGGACGCCATCGTCGACAAGGTGTTGGCGCAGCAATCTGATCTGCGCTTGGCAGCCTTGGCCGTGGAGTCCGCCCAGGCGGCCGTGATCACCGCGCGTGCGCTGCCCAACCCTCGGGTGGATTGGCAGGCGGGCCGCTGGCGGCCGAATCCGAATACGGGGATGCCGGGCGACAGCGCTGCCGTGACGGTGGCACAGCCCTTGGAGAACCCCTGGCTGCGGCAAGCACGCCGAGCAGCCGCCGAAGCCGGCGTGGATGTGGCCCGGCAGCAGCGCAGCCTCGTGAGGAACGATGTGACCGCACGCGCCCGTACCCTGGTGGTCGAGTTGGGTTTGCGCCAGAGCGAGGTGCAGGCCTATTCAGAGGCTGTGGCCTTGCTCGAGCAGGTGCGTGACCGCGTGCGGCGGCGGGTGGAGCTGGGCGAAGCAGCACGCTACGACCTCATCAAGTCTGATGCGGAACTGGTGGTGGCCCGTCAGCGCCTTCAGCAGTCTGTGCTGCAAGTGGACCAGGTCCGTCTGGCCCTCAACCGGATGGCCGGTGGCCAATTGCCTGCCCAGTGGAGCCTCGCACCCGGTGCGGTGATGGAAGTGGCCGAGCTGATGGGCACGAAGGTGCAGGGCAAGGGGCTTGATGGCAATCCTGAATTGGCGCTGTTGCAGCAGGTTAGCCGCCAAGCGGGGGCGGTCTTGTTGCAGGCCCGTTCCTCTGTGTGGCCGTCAGTGGATGTGGTGGCCAGCCGCAGCCGAGAACCTGACGTGCGCCAGTCTGGGTTGGGCGTCAGCCTGAACGTGCCGCTATGGGACCGCAAGCAAGGGCCCATCGCCCAGGCTCAGCTCGACGTCGCCCGCGCCCAGTCGGCCTTCGAGGGGCGCCGCGCAGAACTCTTGCAGGAGTTGCAGATGGCGCGCACCTCGCTGGAGATGGCCCAGGCCCGCGTACGCGCGCTCAGCCAAGGTGCTCTGGCCGAGGCGGAAGCTGCGGTTCGGGTCGCTGAAGCGGCCTGGCGGTTTGGCGAGCGCGGAATCCTGGACGTGTTGGACGCGCAGCGCGTCTTGCGCTCCTTGCGTGCAGACCTCATCCAGGCGCGTTACGAA
>RFPX01000215.1 GCA_009925955.1 Betaproteobacteria bacterium | reverse complement strand
AGCCGGGTTTGATTGCCGATGTCCGCTTCTCATCGTTTGCGCATGCGCCGCAGTTGGTGGTGGAAGGCAAGGTCTTGTCGGTGTCAGCCGATCTGTTGACTGAGCAGACACCCATGGGCCCCATGAGCTATTTCTTGGCGCGCGTGCAGGTCACGCCGGCTGGCATGAAGACGCTGGGTCGCCACCAGATGCAACCGGGCATGCCGGCAGAGGTGATCATCAAGACGGGCGAGCGCACGCTGTTGACCTATATGCTGCACCCGCTCACGCGCCGGGTGGCGGCCTCCATGACGGAACAGTGAGGTCTGTGATGCACAAGCCCCCCACCACCAGCCGCCGCTCCCGCCGCAGGCTTCCCATCGTCTTGGCACTGGTACTGTCCGGCGTGTGTGCGCACACGGGCTGGGCGCAGCAAGAGGCGCGCCCCACTGCAAAGCCTGCAGGCGCTGAGAAGGCGCCCAAGGCCAAACCGGCCGCAGCCACCAGCACCCAGCAGTCCAGTGCGCGCTGGTGGGACATCCCATTGTCGGACCGGCTCAACCGCCGTTTGGATGCACTGGGAAACCAGGTGCGTGAAGGCACCCAGGAGCCGGAGGACGAGAACGACGAGGAGACGGCCACCGACGACATGCGCGAGACGAAGGAGGCGCGCTGGACGGCCTGGATCTTCCAGGTAATCGCCGGTCTTGCCGCCGCCCTCAGCCAAGCTGGACCCCGAGGCCACCTTGACGCTGATGGACGTGTGGCGTGCGGCCATGGTCAACGACCGAACACTTCGGGCCGCCAGAGCCGGAGCACAGGCCGCCATGGAGCGTGCACCGCAGGCCAGAGCCCAGGCCTTGCCCCAGGTGCAGTTCAGCGCCAGCCAGTTTGCCAACAACGTGGCGCGGGATGGCACCAACACGCTCAATCAACCTTTGCAGATCTTCGACCGCTACGAAAGCAGCAACCAAACCCTCTCGGTGCGCCAGCCGCTGATTCGGGCGGCCTTGCCGCACCAACTGGCCCAGGCTCGATGGGTGGGTGAAGAAGCGCAGGCGGTGTTGCGTCGAGAAACGCAGAACCTGGCCGCCAAAGTGGCGGGCACCTATTTGGAAGCCCTGTTGGCCCAAGACCAGTTGACGCTGGTGCAGGCCCAGCAGCGCTTTTTGCGAACGGTGGTGGCGGCTGAAACACGGGCATTGGCAGCGGGCTCCGGCACGCGAACGGCTGTGGATGAAGCCACTGCGCGACTGGATTTGAACCGCGCCCAAGAGCTGGAGGCCCGCCAAGCGGTGGACCTCACACGCCGTCAGTTGGAAGTGCTGGTCAACCAGCCCGTGGGCCGCTTGGCCCGTTTGGATCCGCAGGATCGAAGCCTTGAGGGCTTGGTTCAGGGCGGGCTTGACGACTGGGTGGCCTTGGCCCTTCGCTCAAGCCCCGAGGTACAGGCGCTGCAGGCCCAGCTCGGGCAATTGCGTGAAGAGGTCGGAAAGGCGAGGGCGGGGCACTTCCCCACCGTTGACCTGGTGGCCCAGGCCCAGCGTTCGCGCAGCGAAAACGTCATCAACCCCCAGGCACGCCTGACCAACCAATTGGTGGGCGTTCAAGTCAACGTGCCGCTGTACAACGCCGGCTTCGTGAACAGCCAAACACGGCAAGCCAGTGCCGAGGCCGAACGCACCCGCGAACAGCTGGAGGCCTTGCGCCTGGACTTGGGGGTCCGCATACACCGAGAGTACCGTGGGGTTACCGAAGGTGCTTTGCGGGTGCGCAGCCTGGAAGTGGCAGCCCGCTCCGCGGATGTGGCGCTGGATTCGGCCACCAAGAGCATGGCCGCGGGGGTACGCAGCTTGGTGGACGTGCTCAACGCTGAGCAGCAACGGGCACAGGTGTTGCGCGACTTGGCACAGGCGCGCTACCTGTCCGTGGCGTCGGCCGTTCGGCTGCAGGCGCTGGCCGGCGTGGTGGACGAAGAAATCATGATGCGCATCGGCGCCATCTTCAAGCCCTGATTCGACGGGCGAGGTTGACATGGCCGCCGAACCCTGCATCGTCGTGATCATTCGCAGTGTGGGCCGTCCCACACTGCGCCGCGCCTTGCAATCGGTGGCCGAGCAAACGGGTCTGGGGCCAAGCGCTTCGCCCCCTGAAGTCATCGTGGTCGATGCCACGGGGCAAGGGTTGGAACTCCCCACTCACGCCCTGGCTCGTCAACCCCACGTGGTGGGTGATGGCCGCCGGCTCCCAAGGGCACAGGCAGCGCAGTTCGGCCTTGATAGCGCGATCGCCCGGTTCCCAGCCTGCAGGGCACTGTTCCTGGATGACGACGATGAGCTGATGCCAGAGCACCTGGCCAAGTTGGTCACGGCCCTGCAGGCCTCGCCCCAAGCCATTGCCGCGCACACCGGTGTGGTTCAGGTTCAAACCGTGGCAGGCCCATCAGATGATGGGCCTGGGTGGGTGGAGCGCGCCCGGTTTGAACGCTGCTTTGAGCCGTGGGAGTTGTTGGCGGCCAACCACCTGCCCATCCATGCCGTGATGTTTGACGCATCCCGCATTTGCGCGGCGGGCGTGCGCTTTGACACCGACTTTGCCGTATTTGAGGATTGGGACTTTTGGTTGCAGGTGCAGCGGGCCGGTGCACTGGTGCAGGTGCCCGGTGTCTCGGCACGCTACTGGCTGCAGCCCGAGCGCACGCCCGGTGGTGTCGACAACACCCTCGGGGCTGCACAGTCCGAAGCACAGATGGCGGCACACGGC
>RFPX01000214.1 GCA_009925955.1 Betaproteobacteria bacterium | reverse complement strand
CCGACAACAAAAAACCCGGTGCCGCTGAAGCGGACACCGGGGTGTCCCTTTTAGCGGCATTTCTTGAGCGCCCGCAATCTGGACAAATCGGCGCTGAGCGCGGAAGTATAGACGCGCGCGCTGGCGGGCGCGACCAGGGTGTTCCTGTTGCCCCGGTCCGGCCTTGCTCCTATCCTGCGCCCACCTGGGACAGGGCGCGGCGGTTCGGCGCCCAGAGGGAGGACACCATGCCCCGAGTGCTGGCAATGATCGATGGCTGGATGCCCCTGCGCTATTCCACCTGGCTGCTGTTCAGCGCAGCGGGGCTGCTGGGCTTGGTCTTGGCGCTTTCAGGCGCGGGCGCAGCCTGGTGGTGGCTGGCCCTGCTGGGCCTGGGGGGCGCCGTTCAGGGCTGGCGCGATGTGCAGCAGACCAAGCGGGCCATTCTGCGCAACTACCCGCTCATCGGGCACATGCGCTTCCTGTTCGAGTACATCCGGCCCGAGATCCGGCAGTACTTCCTGGAAGACGACAACGTGGCCGCGCCCTTCTCGCGCCAGCAGCGCTCGCTGGTGTACCAGCGTGCCAAAGGGGATGGAGACAAGCGCCCTTTCGGCACCCAGCTCGATGTGCACGCCCAGGGTTACGAGTGGATCAACCACTCACTCAAGCCGTCGGTGGTGCCGGACCACGACTTTCGGGTGGACATTGGCAAGGGCGGCAGCAGCTGCACCCAGCCCTACAGCGCCAGCGTCTTCAACATCTCGGCCATGAGCTTTGGGGCCTTGTCGGCCAACGCCATCCGCGCCCTCAACGGTGGTGCGCGCAAGGGCAACTTTGCCCACGACACGGGTGAAGGTTCCATCAGCGTGCACCACCGCGCCAACGGTGGCGATCTGATTTGGGAAATCGGCTCGGGCTACTTCGGATGCCGCCATGACGACGGCACCTTCAGCCCTGAGCGCTTCGTCGAGAACGCGCGTGACCCCCAGGTCAAGATGATCGAGATCAAGCTGTCCCAGGGGGCCAAGCCGGGCCATGGGGGTGTCTTGCCCGGGCCCAAGGTCACCCCCGAAATCGCCCAGGCGCGCGGCGTGCCGGTGGGCCAAGATTGCGTGAGCCCAGCGGCGCACAGCGCGTTCTCCACGCCGCGTGAATTGCTGCAGTTCGTGGAGCAACTGCGAACCCTGTCGGGTGGCAAGCCCGTGGGATTCAAGTTGTGCATCGGTCATCCGTGGGAGTGGTTTGGCATCTGCAAGGCCATGCTGGAGACGGGCCTTCTGCCGGACTTCATCGTGGTAGACGGCGCCGAAGGGGGCACCGGCGCGGCACCGCTGGAGTTCACCGATCACATGGGCGCGCCCCTGCAGGAGGGGTTGCTGTTGGTCCACAACACCCTGGTGGGCCTTCAGTTGCGCGACCGCATCAAGATCGGCTGCGCCGGCAAGGTGGTGAGTGCCTTCGACATCGCCCGCATGATGGCCCTGGGGGCCGACTGGTGCAATGCTGCGCGCGGCTTCATGTTCGCACTGGGCTGCATCCAATCCCAGAGCTGCCACACCGGCGCCTGCCCCACCGGCGTGGCCACGCAGGACCCCGACCGCCAGAAGGCCTTGGTGGTGTCCGACAAGACCGACCGTGTGTGGCGGTTCCACCAGCATACGCTGGAGGCCCTGCAGGAATTGGTGCAGGCCGCTGGCTTGACCCACCCGGGGCAGATCAGCGCTTCGCACATCGTGCGGCGCAGTGGAGAGGGCGTGAAGCCACTGGCCAGCTCACTGCCCTTTGTGGCGGACGGGGCCATCTTGGCGGCTGACCGCGGCGAAGCCGACTGGCCCTATGAGGTCTTCCGCAGTTTCTGGCCGCCGGCCAGTGCCGACTCGTTTGGACTGGGGCTGGACCTCAAGCGTGCCGGGCCGATCGGACGCCCCAGCCGCAGTGCGCGCGATGCCGTGAAGGCCTGACCAGCGCCCAGCGTGGCTCAGGCGGTGGGCGGTGCGGTGTCGATGAAGCTCGGCCGTGCGACCAGCTTGTCATGGTGGCGGGCGAGGTGCCGGTGGCCTTCGCGCCAGTTCACATCCGGGAAGCGGAAGTCCAGGTAGCCGGTGACGCAGCCCAGGGCGATGTCAGCCAGGCTGTAGTGGTTGCCGCTGCACCAGGGCTTGTCGCCCAGGGCGGCGTTCATCGCGTTGAGGCTGGTGTGGACCTTGGTCATCTGCCGCTCACACCACGCATCGCTTCGCTGTTCGGGGCGGCGCCCACTCCAGGTGTTTTCCAAGCGGATGGCAATCAGCGCGTCGAGCACACCATCGGCCAGGGCTTCCCAGGTGCGCACCTCGGCGCGCTCACGGCCGGTGCCGGGAATGAGCTTGCCCACGGGGCTGAGCGTGTCGAGATACTCGACGATGACGCGCGAATCGAAGACCGCCTCGCCACCTTCCATGATCAGGCAAGGCACCTTGCCCAGGGGGTTGCTGGCCAGAATCTGGTCGCTGTTCCAGACATCTTCCAAGACGAGTTGGAAATCCAGTTTTTTTTCGGCCATCACCACGCGCACCTTGCGCACGTAGGGACTGGACAGGGAACCAATCAATTTCATGCGGAGAAGTTTACCGGCCGGCTTCGGCCCGGGCGAAGGAAAAGGCAACAAAAAAGCCCGGCCATGGTCTTGGCCGGGCTCTGACGGGTTGGGTCACCCTGCGTGGGACGTAGGGCGCGTGAGCGCCCGACGAGCCCTCGCGGTGGTGATCAGAACTCGTAGCGCATCGT
>RFPX01000213.1 GCA_009925955.1 Betaproteobacteria bacterium | reverse complement strand
TACGCTCCAGGGCGCACGCCTGGGTACGCTCCAGCCCACCCGCCTGGGTACGCTACACCCAGCAAACGGCTAAAGCCACCACCGCATATGCTGCCCCCCCACTTCCAGCTGCTGGAAAAGATCATCGGCCCCGGCGGCGATTCCCAGCGCCGAGCCATGGCCAAGGCGATCACGCTGCTGGAGAGCACACGGGCGGACCATCGTGTGCAGGCCGACGAACTGCTCAATGCACTGCTGCCGCACACCGGGCGTTCCTTCAGGCTCGGGATCAGCGGCGTGCCGGGTGTGGGCAAGAGCACCTTTATCGAGGCACTGGGACTGATGCTGATCGCCCAGGGCCACCGAGTGGCCGTACTGGCGGTAGACCCATCGTCCACCGTCAGCGGCGGCTCCATTCTGGGCGACAAGACCCGCATGGAACGCCTGAGCATGGACGAGCGCGCCTTTATCCGGCCCAGCCCCAGCAGCGGTACCTTGGGTGGCGTGGCCGAGAAGACACGCGAAGCCATGCTGGTGTGTGAAGCCGCCGGCCACGATGTGGTGATCGTGGAAACCGTGGGTGTGGGCCAAAGCGAAACCGCGGTCTCGCGCATGACCGACATGTTCGTCTTGATGCAGCTGCCCAATGCAGGCGATGAACTGCAGGCCATCAAGAAAGGCGTGATGGAGCTGGCTGACTTGGTCGTGATCAACAAGGCCGACTTGGATGTGGATGCCGCCACCCGGGCGCAAGCCCAGATCCAGTCGTCCCTGCGGCTGTTTGGGCTGCACGGCAATCCCGACCATGCCCACCACAATGAGTCGGTCTGGCATCCATCGGTGCTGCAGCTCAGCGCGCTCAAGGAGCAGGGCATTGACCGGTTCTGGCAGCAGGTGCTTCGTTTCCGTCAACTGCAGACGGACAACGGACACATGGCCCAGCGCCGGGTTCATCAGGCACAGGCCTGGATGTGGGAGCGAATCGAGGCGGGCCTTCGCCAGCGCTTTCGCGCCCACCCGGCTGTGCAAGCGGCGTTGGAAAGCTTGCAGGACGACGTGGTGCAGGGGCGCGTGGCTGCGTCGGTGGCGGCTCGTCGCTTGCTCGACCTCTTCCAGTGATCCAGCTCTGAGACGGCCAAGTCCCCCATTCAAATCCAACCGAAACCCCACCGGAATACACAAGGAGAACCCCGATGCACGACATTCAACAGCTGCTCGAGGAAAAGCGAGCCCTGGCGCGCCTGGGCGGTGGCCAAAAGCGCATTGATGCGCAGCATGCCAAGGGCAAGCTGACCGCGCGAGAGCGCCTGGAATTGCTGTTCGATGAAGGCACCTTTGAAGAGTGGGACATGTTTGTCGAACACCGCTGTGTGGACTTCGGCATGGCCGACAACAAGATCCCGGGCGACGGTGTGGTGATCGGCTACGGGATGATCAACGGGCGTTTGGCCTTCGCCTACAGCCAAGACTTCACGGTGTTTGGCGGTGCCTTGTCGGAGACCCACGCCGAGAAGATCTGCAAGATCATGGACCAGGCCATGAAGGTGGGCGCTCCTGTGGTCGGCCTGAACGACTCAGGCGGTGCGCGCATCCAGGAGGGGGTGGCTTCGCTGGGTGGCTATGCCGATGTGTTTCAAAAGAATGTCTTGGCCAGTGGTGTGATTCCGCAGATCAGCATGATCATGGGCCCCTGTGCCGGTGGTGCCGTCTACAGCCCATCGATGACCGACTTCATCTTCATGGTCAAGGACTCGTCCTACATGTTCGTGACCGGCCCAGATGTGGTGAAGACGGTGACGCACGAGGAGGTGACCGCTGAAGAGCTCGGAGGAGCGCTCACCCACACCACCAAGAGCGGCGTCGCGGATCTGGCCTTCGAAAACGATGTGGAGGCGCTGTTGATGTTGCGACGCTTCTTCAACTACCTGCCGCTGAACAACCGTGAAAAGCCCCCGGTACGGCCCAGTGGAGACCCCGCCAACCGCTTGGACCACTCCCTGGACACGCTGGTGCCGGACAACCCCAACAAGCCCTACGACATCAAGGAGCTGATCGTCAAGGTGGTGGACGACGGTGAGTTCTTTGAGCTGCAGCCCGACTACGCGGCCAACATCGTGATTGGATTTGGCCGCATGGAGGGACAAACCGTGGGCGTGGTGGCCAACAACCCCCTGGTCTTGGCCGGATGCCTGGACATCAAGAGCTCCATCAAGGCCGCGCGCTTCGTGCGGTTCTGCGATGCCTTCAGTATCCCGGTGCTCACCTTCGTGGATGTGCCGGGATTCATGCCCGGCACGTCGCAGGAGTACGGCGGCATCATCAAGCACGGCGCCAAGTTGCTCTACGCCTATGCGGAGTGCACCGTGCCCAAGATCACCGTGATCACCCGCAAGGCCTACGGCGGTGCCTATGACGTGATGGCCTCCAAGCACCTGCGCGGTGACGTGAACTTCGCGTGGCCCAACGCAGAGATTGCGGTCATGGGCGCCAAGGGCGCTGTGGAAATCATTTTCCGAGAGGACAAAGGCGACCCGGCCAAGTTGGCCGCTCGGGAAGCAGAGTACAAGGCGCGCTTTGCCAATCCCTTTGTGGCCGGTGCGCGGGGCTTCATCGACGACGTGATCCAACCGCACGAGACGCGCAAGCGCATCTGCCGATCGCTGAAGATGCTCAAGGACAAAAAGCTGGAAAACCCGTGGCGCAAGCACGGCAACATTCCGCTTTGATGGGTTGGAGGAACGCCATGTTTACCAAGATTCTGATTGCCAACCGCG
>RFPX01000212.1 GCA_009925955.1 Betaproteobacteria bacterium | reverse complement strand
TGGCCATTCCCCTGGTCAGCCAGCTCAAGGCCCGGGTGGCGGCGCGCGACCCCGAGGCCGTGGCGGCGGTGCACCTGGGGGCCACCAGCCAGGACCTCATCGACACCGCCTTGTCCCTGCAGGGCCGAGCGGTGTTGGACCTGATCGACGGCGCACTGGGGCAGGTGCTACAGGCGCTGCTGCGGCTGAAACACGCCCATGGCGACGCCCCCCTGCTGGCACGCACCCTCCTGCAGCCCGCGGTGGCCACCGTGTTGGAGGCGCGGCTTCTGAATTGGGCGCTGCCCGTGCACCGCAGCCGCTTGGCGCTGCGCCAGCGCGCCCAGACCGCTTTGGTGTTGCAGTTGGCCGGCCCCGTGGGGGATGGCGCGGCCTGGGGCGCGCAGGCCACGGCCCTGCGCCAGGCGGTGGCCCAGCGATTGAACTTGCCCCTCACCCCGGGGGCCTGGCAGGCCCAGCGCGATGAGATGGCGCGCCTTGCCGCAGAGCTGGGTGTCTTGGTCGGTGCCTTGGCCAAGGTGGGGCTGGATGTGGCGCTGATGGCCCAGCCCGAGCTGGGTGAGCTGCAGGAGTCACAGGCCGAAGGCCGGGGTGGATCGTCTGCCATGCCGCACAAGCGAAACCCGGTGGGGGCGATGGTGGCGTTATCGGCGCTGCACCGTGCGCCGGCTCGGGTGGCGGCCGTGTTGGGGTCCATGGCCGTGACCCAGGAGCGAGGCTTGGGTTCTTGGCAGGCCGAAGGCGCGGAGGTGGCTGAACTGCTCACCATGGCCGCCGCTTCGGCCACCGCCATGGCGCAGGCGCTTGCCCACGCCAGCGCCGACCCTGCGCGCATGGCTGAGCTGCTGCAGGCCCATGGTGGCGTGGAGTCCCACGCTGCGCGTGCCCCGGCGGCCACGGGCCTGCAAGCCGAGCGTGCGGCCTTGTGGGCGGAACTGGAGCACAGCTTGAGAGAGGATCAGGGATGAGCCCGGATGCAATGCCCCCCAGGGATGACGACTTCGAGCGCGGCCTGCGCAACCGACGCGCCGTGTTGGGCGAGGAATGGGTGCGGGCCTCCACCAGCGGGGCCAACGGCTTCAATGCCGACTTCCAAGCGCTCATCACGCGCTATGCATGGCATGAGATTTGGGGACGGCCCGGCCTGGACCACACCACGCGGCGCCTGTTGGTCTTGGGCATGACCATGGGGCAGGCGCGATGGGAAGAGTTTGAGCTGCATTGCCGCGCCGCTGTGCGGGGGGGCGTGCCCCTGGACAAGATCCAGGAGACCTTGCTGCAAGGGGCGATCTACTGTGGCGTACCCGCGGCCAACACCGCCTTCAAGATCACCATCGGCATCCTGCGCGAGGAGGGCTTGTTGCCCGGCCCTGCGCCCTTGACACCCGATGTTCGGGTGCAGGTGCACCACACCTTCAGCCAACCCCAGCTGCGCGTGGCCTTGCAAGGCCATGGTGAGGGCGTGCCGGTGGTCTTCAGCCATGCCCTGGGCTTGGACTTGCACATGTGGGACGGGCTGGCGCAGGCGCTGGCGCCCCAGCATCCCGTGATGCGTTATGACCACCGCGGCCATGGTGGGTCGGGCTGTGGCCCGGGTGCCTTCACGCTGGACGATCTGGTGGACGATGCTGCACGGCTGATCCGGGAGTGGGGCCGAGGGCCTGTGGCGTTTGTGGGGCTGTCCATGGGGGGTATGGTGGGGCAGGGCCTGGCCATTCGTCACCCTGATTGCGTTTCGCGGCTGCTGTTGGCCAACACCACGGCTGTGTACCCTGCAGCGGCGCAGCAGGCTTGGGCCGCGCGCATACAGGCGGTTCGCGACGGTGGGATGTCAGCCGTCTTGGAACAAGTGGTGCAACGGTATGTGCACGAGGCCTTCCGCACGGCCCAGCCCGAACAGGTTCAGGCCTTGCGGGCCACCCTGGCGCGCCAAGACCCGCAGGCCTATGTGCACGCTTGCCAGGCAGTGGCGGCTGTGAACTGGCTGGACCAGCTGCACCGCATCACCTGCCCGACCCATGTGGTGGCCGGTGCCTTGGATGCAGGGGCCACACCGGCCATGGCCCAAGCGATGACCGAGCGCATCACGGGTGCCCGTTTGACGGTCCTGGAGCACGCCAGCCACCTGAGTGTGGCCGAGTGCCCGGATGCCTTTGGGGCCGTGCTGCGCGCCTGGCTGCAGGCCTAGGGGCTTCGTCTTTCGAAGGGGGTCAATCGACGCACACCCGTAACGTCTGTTGTTTCTGGTCAATTTGAGTGTAAGTTGTTGCGCACTTCGTAGAGACTCGACCCCCTCGATGATTCGATAGTCTCTGCCATGAAAAGTAAGGTAGAGCGCGAAGAGTCGACTGTCGTGGGTCGTCGGCTCAGACAAGCGCGCAAGTGGGCGGGCCTTCCTCAGGACCGCTTGGGCGTGGCCATCGGCCTTGACGAAACCACCAGCAGCGCCCGCATCAGCCGATACGAGACCGGTGTGCATGAACCGCCCATTGCCACCGCGCGCCTGTTGGCACTTGAACTGGGTGTGCCCTTGGCCTTCCTGTATTGCGACGACGACGACTTGGCCGCCGCGCTGCTGAACCTGGCCAGCTTGAGTGCGACCGAGCGGAGAAGGCTTCTGCGCCAGCTGGACTGGCGCATGCCAGAGTAGCGCCAGCTGGACTGGCGCATGCCAGGTTAGCGCCAGCCCCCGCAAGCGACCAGGCCCTCGCGGCTTGAGTGATTGCCCTTACTTTTCTAGGGCCTACCTTGGCCTATCCTCCGCCATTGCTTGGCGCTGCCGTC
>RFPX01000211.1 GCA_009925955.1 Betaproteobacteria bacterium | reverse complement strand
ACCGTCAAGCCCGTGCCCGCCAGGGCCAGATAGGACGTCCACAGGCGCCGCAACTTGCCGAAAGCGGCCACCCTGAGGTTCATCATGATGAGGCTGGCGAAGCCCCCTGGCGCATACATCACCATGAACAGGAACACCAGGCCGAGATACAGCAGCCACGCCTTGGTGAGTTCGGACAGCAGCACCAGGGCGATCACCATCAGGATGGCGCCAATGATGGGACCGAAGAAGAAGGTGGCCCCACCCAAGAAGACAAACAGCAGATAGGCGCCCGAGCGGTGGGCCCCCACCACTTCACCGGTGACCAGCTCGAAGTTGATCGCCGCCAGGCCACCGGCAATACCGGCAAAAAAGCCCGAAGCCATGAACGCCAGAAAGCGCACCATCTGGGTGTTGTAGCCCACAAACTCCACGCGCTCGGGGTTGTCACGCACCGCATTGAGGATGCGGCCCAGTGGCGTACGGGTGAAGGCGAACATGGCCGCTGTGGTGATGAAGCAATACGCGGCAATCAGGTAGTACACCTGAATCTGGGGCCCAAAGGTGATGCCCAAGAAAGGCTCGCCCACCACACGATTGCCGGAGATGCCGCCCTCACCGCCGAAGAATTCCGGCAGCATCAGCGACATCGACCACACCAGCTCGCCCACGCCCAGCGTGATCATGGCGAAGGTGGTGCCAGACTTCTTGGTGGTGACGTAGCCCAACAGGAACGCAAAGAACAATCCGGCCAGCCCGCCCACCAGCGGCACCAGGCTCACGGGAATGGCCAACTTGCCTGCCGACACCAGGTTGAGGGTGTGGATGGCCAGGAAGGATCCCAAGCCGCTGTAGACCGCGTGGCCGAAGCTGAGCATGCCGCCCTGGCCCAGCAGCATGTTGTAGGCCAGGCAGGCGATGATGGCGATCCCCATTTGGGACAACATCGTCAGCGCAAATCCACTGGTCCACAGCATGGGCGCAACGATCAGCAGCAGGGCGAACAAGCCCCACACGATCCAGCGCCCCACGTTCAGGGGCTTGAAATGATAGGCGGGACGGGTTTCGTCAATGGTCATGGTGTCGTGGCCCCGCAATCAGTCTTCACGGGTGCCCAGCAGGCCCTTGGGCCTGAAGATCAGAATCAAGACCAGCAAGAGGTAGGGCAGGATGGGTGCGGCCTGCGCCAGTGTGATCTTGAGGAAGGGATAGCCAAAGGTCTGTGGTGTCACCGCCCAGCCCAAGGACCGCGCGGCATCCGCCAGGGAATGGTCAACGGTCAGGGGCAGCGTTTGCAGCAGGCCAATCACCAAGGAACCCACAAAGGCCCCGGCCAGCGACCCCATGCCGCCCACCACCACCACCACGAACACGATGGAGCCAACGATGGCGGCCATGGACGGCTCGGTGATGAAGGTCATGCCTCCGATGACGCCAGCCAAACCCGCCAAGGCACAACCGCTGCCGAACACCAACATCAAGACCTTGGGCACGTTATGGCCCAGGGCCTCGACCATCTCGGGGTGGGTGAGTGCGGCCTGAATCACCAGGCCGATGCGGGTACGGGTGAGCAGCAGCCACAGGAACAGCAGCATCACCACCGCCACGGCCATGATGAAAAACCGCGCGGCTGGGAAGGTGGAACAGGCGACCTTCACCGTCTCGGTGCTCACACACAGCGCCTTGGGCGCAGCCCCCAGCATGAAGCCCAATCCGGTTTCACTGGACTGGATGACCGTGAAGGCTGAGCCCTGCAGGATTTCCGGCGGCGAAAACGGCACATTGGACAAGCCCCACACCAGCTTGACCACCTCCAGCACCACGTAGGACAGACCAAAGGTGACCAACAGTTCAGGCACATGCCCGAACTTGTGGACCTTGCGAAGGGCGTAGCGCTCGAACAAGGCGCCCATGAGGCCGACCACCAGGGGCGCCACCAGGAAGGCAGGCCAAAAGCCCACGGCCTGCGACATCGAGTAGGCCAGGTAGGCGCCCACCATGTAGAAGCTGGTGTGGGCGAAATTGAGCACGCCCATCATGCTGAAGATGAGCGTCAGCCCAGAGCTGAGCATGAACAGCAACAGGCCGGCGCTGATGCCGTTGAGGATGTTGATCAGGACTTGGTCCACTTGCCGCGGGATCCTATGGGCGTCCGAGGGACATTCAAGAAAAGGGCCCTGCAGACTCTCGCCTGTAGGGCCCCCGGTTCAAGCCAGGCAGCTTATCGCGGATTCGGGCGCTTCATCTGGCACGAGGTGGGCGTGCTGGCCACATAAGGCTCATACGTGCGCACCGTGCGGAAGTTGTAGCCGGTGTTCTCCACACTGTAGTCGTTGGGCTTGGCGCCCGCCTTCTGCCAGCGGCTGATGAACACGTGCTGCTGCAGCTGGTGGTCGGTCTTGCGCATCTGGATGTCACCCGACAAGCCCTTGGCCTCCAGCCCCTCCAGCGCGAAGGCCACCTTCAGCGGGTCGGTGCTCTTGGCCTTGGCCATGGCCGCGCTCAGCATCTGGTAGGCGCTGAAGATCTGGGCCGTGTAGAAGTCGTCGTTGAACTTGGCCTTGTAGGCGTCCATGATCTTGCGGGCCTCAGGGGCCTCGTAAGACATCACGCCCACCTGGTAGACGCGGCCTTCAGCCTTGGGGCCCAGGGCCGTGGGCGTGCCGCTGACCGAGGCGTAGTAGGTGTAGAACTTGGCATCCAGCCCGGCGTCGTTGGCAGCCTTGATCAGCAGCGTGAGGTCGGAAGACCAGTTGCCGGTGACCACCGTGTCAGCGCCCGAGGCCTTGATCTTGGCGATGTAGGGTGCGAAGTCACGGGTCTGGGCCAACGGCGT
>RFPX01000022.1 GCA_009925955.1 Betaproteobacteria bacterium | reverse complement strand
GGCTTGGCCGCTGCCTTGGCAGGCTTGGCCGCCGTTACGGGCTTCTTCACCGCCGAGGGCCGGGTGGCTGCCTTGGCGGTCTTGCTTGCCTTGGAGGTGGCCGGCTTGGCCGTGCTCTTGCTCAACGTCGTCTCCTCATCCGATGGGGCCAAGAGTAGGCCCTTCATGGGGCATGGAGTCTCTTCCTCGCCCTTTGATCGGCGTATCCGGGCCTACCCCTAGCGCGGCCCTGAAGCACGGGTGGGCCCCAAAGGTTGCCCCGCTGCCCCACCCGCAAGGCGGCGCGATTGTAATCACCCCCTCTGTGGCCCGCGGCCAGGTCCCACAAGGCCTCAGCTCAGACACTGCTCCAGGCCCTGCAGCAGGATGTCTCGGGGCAGGTCGATGCCGATGAAGACCATCTTGCTCTGTTTCTTCTCGCCGGGGGTCCACTTGGGGCCCAGGTCGCTGCCCATCAACTGGTGCACGCCCTGAAAGATCACCTTGCGGTCGTGCCCCTTCATGTACAGCACGCCCTTGTAGCGCAGCATCTTGGGGCCGTACACCTGCACGATGGAGCCCAGGAAGTCCTCCAGCCGCTCTGCGTGGAAAGGCCGATCGGCACGGAAGACGAAGGACTTCACATCGTCGTCATGGTGATGGTGGTGGGGGTGGTCGCAGTGTTCGCCGTGGGCGTGGTCGTGGTCATGGTGGTGATGGTGATCATGCCCATGCCCGTGGCCGTGGTCGTGCCCATGGTCATCCGCCTTGAGGAAGTCCGGGTCGATGTCCAGCTTGGCGTTGAGGTTGAAACCCTTGAGGTCGAACACCTTGTCGATGGGCACCTGGCCGAAATGCACGCTTTCGATGGGCGCGCGCGGGTTCATGTGGCGAAGGCGGTGGGTCAGCACGTCGATGTCTTGCGCGCCAACCAGGTCGGTTTTGCTCAGGAAGATGCGGTCGGCAAATCCGGCCTGGCGGCGGGCTTCCTGGCGGGTGTCGAGCTGCTGCTGCGCGTGCTTGGCATCCACCAGGGTGATGATGGAGTCCAGCTGGAAGCTGGCGGCCACTTCGTCGTCGATGAAGAAGGTTTGCGCCACCGGGCCTGGGTCGGCCACACCCGTGGTTTCAATGACCACCCGCTCAAAGTCGAGCTCGCCCTTGCGGCGCTTTTCCGCCAGATCGGCCAGGGTGGCGCGCAGGTCTTCGCGGATGGTGCAGCAGATACAGCCGTTGCTCATCTGGATGATCTGCTCGTTCGTGTCGGCCACCAAGATGTCGTTGTCGATGTTTTCTTCACCGAACTCGTTCTCGATCACGGCAATCTTTTGGCCGTGGGCTTCGGTGAGCACCCGCTTGAGCAGCGTGGTCTTGCCCGAGCCCAGGAAGCCGGTGAGGATGGTGGCGGGGATCAGGGAGGGGGTCATGGTGCGCGCTTTTCGATCAATCCCAACAGTTGGGGGCGCCGCACTGTGGTTCAAGGGGGGTGATCTGTCAAGCTGCGGTATCCTGCACCTTCCTTCACTGCCGACACCCGCTGTGTCAGAACCCCACCCTACAGGGCGCGTGTCCGCGCCCCCGGTTGACCGCCGCACCCTCCTGGACCGCCTGGTCGACTTCATCTCCCCTGGTCCGGATTCCCGCGAAGAGCTGCTCGAATCGCTGGCCGATGCCGAGCAACGCAGCCTCATCGAACCCGACGCCCGCCGCATGCTGGAAGGCGTGCTGCGCCTGTCAGACCAATCCGCCGGTGACGTCATGGTGGCCGCGCCCCGGATGGACGTGCTGGACCTGGCCCAGCCCTACGAAGACCTGTTGGAAACCGTCATCCGTACGGCCCACTCTCGTTTTCCGGTGGTGGAGGGTTCGCGCGACAACATCATCGGCATCCTGATGGCCAAGGACCTGATCAAGCTGCAGCGCGCGCCAGAGTTGCACCTGCGTACCCTGCTGCGCCCGGCGGTGTTCGTGCCTGAAAGCAAGGCCCTGACGGAGTTGCTGCGCGACTTTCGCTCCAACCGAAACCACATGGCCATCGTCATCGACGAGTTCGGCCAAACCGCGGGCCTGGTGACCATCGAAGACGTGCTGGAAGAGATCGTGGGCGAAATCGAAGACGAGTTCGATGTGGCCGATGGCGAATCTGCGGTCTACACACTGGCCGATGGTTCCTACCGGGTGGCAGGGGACGGCCCGATCGCCGAGGTCAACCGCATCTTTGGGCTGGACTTTCCCGAAGACGAATTCGACACGATCGGTGGCTTGGTGGCCCATGAGTTGGGCCGCGTGCCGCGCCGGGGCGAATCGGTCGACGTGGGTGGCCTGCACTTCGTGGTGATGCTGGCCCGGGGCGGCGCGGTGCGCTGGTTCCGGGTGACGCGCGCCACCCCGGCCGACCCAGCAGACGACCCGCCCAAGGCCCCGGTCGGGCCGGTTGCCAAGTCCTGAGCCGGCCCCGCAGGCCCGTGAGCCCCGTATGACGCTCCTGTGGATGCTGGCCTCGGCCGCGGCCGGCGCCATGTCCACCGTGCCCCATGTGCACACCGAGTCCTGGTGGTGGGGCCCCCTGGCGGCCGCCGTGTTGGCGCACGCCGTGTGGCGCCACCCGCCACGCGTGGCGGCGGCCTGTGCCTGGGCCTTCGGTACCGCGTGGATGGTGGCGGGCACCTGGTGGTTGTTCATCAGCCTGAACCGCTACGGTGGCATGCCCGCCCCACTGGCGGCGGCATCGGTGTTCGCCTTGGGGGCGGCGCTGTCGCTGTACTGGGCGGCGGCCATGGGCCTGGTGGCACGCTGGCGCACCGGCCTTGCGCGCTGGGATGTGCCGGCGTTTGCGGCGGCCTGGTTGGCCGTGGAGCTGGCGCGCGGGCAGTGGTTCACCGGTTTTCCCTGGGTGGCCTCGGGCTATGCCCAGGTTGATTCGCCCTTGGCCGCTTGGGCGCCCTGGGTTGGGGTGTATGGCTTGGGGGCTTGGGTGGCCTTGCTGGGCGCGGCGTGGGCGTGGGCCTGGGGGGCGGGTGCCCAAGCCCAGACCCATGACCGCGCGCGTTTTTCGGCGGCTTTGGGGGCATCGGCGTCCGCCGCGGGCCTGCGCGGCCGCGTCGGCTTGCGGCGGCTGTGGCCCGCGCTGTGGGTGCTGGCCAGCTGCGCAACGGTGGCCGTGCTGCCCCAAGGCTTCACCCAGTCCACCGGCACGCTGACCGTGTCTTTGGTGCAGACCGGCGTGGCGCAGGACGAGAAGTTCGACCCCACGCGGCTTCAGCGCCTGCTGCAAGAGCTGCAAGAGGCTCTGTCCCAGGCCCAGGGCCGCTTGGTGGTGGCCCCAGAAACCGCCCTTCCCCTGTTGCCACAAGACCTGCCAGAGGCGGTGGCGGCCGAGCTGTCGGCGCCCTTTACGGCGTCGGCCGGCATGCGCGCGGCCCTGGTGGGGCTGCCGCTGAGCACCGATGCCGGGGGCTACAGCAATTCGGTGGTGGCCTGGGGTGCACCGCCCGAAGGCCCATCCGACCGGGCCTATCGATACGACAAGCACCACCTCGTGCCCTTTGGTGAGTTCATCCCCTGGGGCTTTCGCTGGTTCGTGGACCTCATGCACATTCCCCTGGGCGACTTCGACCGTGGCGCGCCCGTGCAGCCCTCATACCGGTTTGCAGGCCAGGCCCTGGCGCCCAACATCTGCTACGAAGACCTGTTCGGTGAGGAACTGGCGCAGCGCTTTCACGACCCGCTGGGCGCGCCCACGGTGCTGGTGAACCTGAGCAACATCGCGTGGTTTGGCCCCACGGTGGCCGTTGATCAACACCTGCACATTTCCCGCCTGCGCAGCCTGGAGTTGCAGCGGCCCATGCTGCGGGCCACCAACACCGGTGCCACCGCGGTGATCGACCACCGGGGCCAGGTTCGGGCCTGGCTGGAGCCCCAGGTGCGTGGGGTGTTGGAGGCCCAGACGGAAGGCCGCCAGGGCATGACACCCTACGCACAATGGGCCGGCCAGCTGGGGCTGCTGCCCTTGTGGGGCCTGTGCGCCGTGGTGTTGCTGGGCGCGGCCTTGGCCGCACGCACCGGCCGCCGGTGGCCCCTGCCGGGTGGCCGCGCGCCCTAAAATCGTGGGTTTGCGCCTGCCAACTTGCAGGGGCTTCTACACCGCACCCCACATGACCACCCTGACATTCCAGCAAATCATCTTGCGCCTGCAAGATTATTGGGACCGCCAGGGCTGCGCCTTGCTGCAGCCCTACGACATGGAGGTGGGCGCGGGTACCAGCCATACCGCCACCTTCTTGCGCGCCTTGGGCCCTGAGCCCTGGAAGGCGGCGTACGTTCAGCCCAGCCGCCGCCCCAAGGACGGACGCTACGGCCAGAACCCCAATCGGCTGCAGCACTACTACCAGTACCAGGTGGTGCTCAAGCCTGCGCCTTCGAACATCCTGGAGCTGTACCTGGGCTCCCTGGAGGCCTTGGGCTTCGACCTGAAGAAGAACGACGTGCGCTTTGTTGAGGATGATTGGGAGAACCCAACCCTGGGCGCTTGGGGTTTGGGCTGGGAGGTGTGGCTCAACGGGATGGAGGTCACCCAGTTCACGTACTTCCAGCAGGTGGGGGGCATTGACTGCCGGCCCATCACCGGTGAGATCACCTACGGCCTGGAGCGCCTGGCCATGTACCTTCAGGGTGTGGAAAACGTCTACGACCTCGTGTACACGGCTGCAAGCGAGTCGGCACACCGCCCTACACAGGCCAATTCAGCCCCAGCGGCGGGCGAGCGTCCCGCGGGCATGATCACCTACGGTGATGTCTTCCATCAGAACGAGGTGGAGCAAAGCACCTACAACTTCGAACACTCCAACGTCGAGTTCCTCCTGCAGGCCTTTGCCGCGCACGAGGGCAACGCCCAGCACCTGATGTCTGAGCAGCTGGCGCTGCCGGCCTATGAGCAGGTGCTCAAGGCCGCCCACACCTTCAACCTGCTCGATGCACGCGGTGCCATCTCCGTGACCGAGCGTGCGGCCTACATCGGCCGCATCCGCAACCTGGCACGCAGCGTGGCTGCCAGCTACCTCGACAGCCGCGCGCGCCTGGGCTTTCCCCTGGCGCCCAAGGCTTGGGCCGATGAGACCTTGGCCAAGATGGCCGAGCAGCGTGAGCAGCAACAGAAGAAGGCGGCCTGAACACCATGTCCAAACCGAATGCACCGGTGGCCAACCTGCTGGTCGAGTTGTTCGTTGAAGAGCTGCCGCCCAAGTCGCTCAAGAAGCTGGGCGCAGCGTTTGCCGATGCCCTGGTGGCCAGCCTGCAGGGTGCAGGATTGGCGGGGCCCGAGAGCGTCGCCACGCCCTTTGCCACACCGCGCCGTCTGGCCCTGCACCTGACGCATGTGGCCGCGCAGGCCGCCGACCGGCCGCAGCAGGTCAAGCTGATGCCCGTGGCCGTGGGCCTGGATGCCACCGGGGCACCGACCCCGGCCTTGCTCAAGAAGCTCGGCTCCTTGGGCCTGGATGAGCAGGCGGTGGGCCGCTTGCAGCGCCAAGGCCAAGGCAAGGCGGAGACCCTCTTCCTGGACACCGTGGTGCCAGGCGCCACATTGGCCGACGGCCTGCAGAAGGCGCTGGACGAGACGCTGCTGGCCTTGCCCATCCCCAAGGTGATGTCCTACCAGCTGGAGCGAGGCGGCCCGGAGGTTCAACCCGGCTGGACCAGCGTGAACTTCGTGCGGCCGGCGCACGGCTTGGTGGCCCTGCACGGCCCGTCGGTGGTGGACGTGTCGGTGTTGGGCCTGAAGGCACAGCGCCACACCCAGGGCCATCGTTTCGAAGCAAGGCTGCCCACCATCGAGCTGGGCCACGCCGACCACTACGAGCAGCGGCTCGTTGAAGACGGCGCTGTGATCCCTCGCTTTGAGGCGCGCCGCGCCGAGATCGTCCGCCAATTGGCGGCCGCTGCGGCCGCCTTGGGCCTCAAGCCCATCGAAGACGAAGCCCTGCTCGACGAGGTCACGGCGCTGGTTGAGCGCCCCAATGTGCTGACCTGCCAATTCGAGCCCGAGTTCCTGGCGGTGCCGCAGGAGTGCCTCATTCTCACGATGAAGGCCAACCAGAAGTACTTCCCCCTGTTGGACCACGCGGGCAAGCTCACCCACCGCTTCCTGGTTGTGAGCAACATTTCGCCCCAGGACCCGTCGGCGGTGGTGCAGGGCAACGAACGCGTGGTGCGTCCCCGCCTGGCCGACGCGAAGTTCTTCTTCGACCAGGACCGCAAGCGTCCTTTGGCCGACCGCGTGGCCGGCTTGGACAAGGTGGTCTACCACGGCAAGCTGGGCACGCAGGGTCAGCGCACCGAGCGTGTGCGGGCCCTGGCCCATGCGATCGTGAACCAACTGCGCATGGCCACCGTGCCCTACACGGTGGAGGCCAAGGACGAGTTCGAGGTGCTCGACGGCAAGGTGCAGCAGGCCGCCCTGCTGGCCAAGGCCGATCTGCTGACCGACATGGTGGGCGAGTTTCCCGAACTGCAGGGCATCATGGGTGCGTACTACGCGCGCCATGAAGGCCTGCGCGACGGCGTGGCCATCGCCATCGAAGACCACTACAAGCCGCGCTTTGCCGGCGACGCGCTGCCGCGCAACCACACCGGCACGGTGGTGGCTTTGGCCGACAAGCTGGAGACCCTGGTGGGCCTGTTTGGGATCGGCCAATTGCCCACCGGCGACAAGGACCCGTTTGCCCTGCGACGCCATGCCTTGGGCGTGATCCGTATCCTGTCGGAGAAGAACCTGCCGCTGCAGTTGCCCGAGCTCGTGGCCGCGGCCCGGCCGGTCTTCGGCGAGCTGATCAACGACCCCAGCGCCGCCCTGTTGGACTTCTTCTACGACCGCTTGGCGGTGGCCTTGCGCGAGCAGGGCTACACCGCCCACGAGGTGGATGCGGTGTTGAGCCTGCGCCCCACGCGCCTGGGTGATGTCGGCAAGCGGCTGGAAGCGGTCCGGGCCTTTGCCGCCTTGCCCGAGGCCGCCTCGCTGGCCGCGGCCAACAAGCGGGTGTCCAACATCCTGAAGAAGACCGATGGCGCCATCCCGCAAGAGGTGCAGGCTGGGCTGCTGCGCGAAGCGGCAGAGCAAGCCCTGGCGGCCGCCCTGCAGGCTGCAGCTGCGGCTGCCCAGCGGCAGTTCGATGCCCACGACTACACCGGCTCCCTGCAGGCCCTGGCGGTGTTGAAGGCCCCGGTGGATGCCTTCTTCGAAGACGTGATGGTGAACGCCGAAGACGAGGCCCTGCGGCGAAACCGCTTGGCCCTGCTGCAGCAGTTGCACGGGGCGATGAACCAGGTGGCCGACTTGTCCCGCTTGGCGGCCTGAGCATGCCCCACATTGCCCACCATGCGGTCAAGCTCGTCATCCTGGGGCGGGATGGGGTGCTCAACCGCTACCGCGAGGACCATGTCAAGGAGCCTCAAGAGTGGGAGCCCCTGGAGGGCGCGCTCGAAGCGGTGGCCCGCCTGAACCACGCGGGCTGGCACGCGGTGGTGGCCACCAACCAGGCCGGCATCGGGCGCGGGCTGATCGACATGGCTTCGCTCAACGCCGTTCACCAGGCCATGTATCGGCGCCTGGCTGCGGCCGGTGGGCGGCTGGACGCGGTGTTTTTCTGCCCGCACGCCCCCGAGGAACAGTGCGACTGTCGCAAACCCTTGCCCGGGATGATGCTGCAGATCGCACAGCGATACGGCCTGGAATTGGCGCAGGTGCCCATGGTGTGCGACAACCTGCGCGACCTCAAGGCAGCGGTGGCGGGGGGGTGCCAACCCCATCTGGTGCGCACCGGGCGCGCGGCGGCGATGGACGACGAACAGCTGCAGGCCTTGGCCCAGCAGGTGCCTGGCCTGCGGGTACACCGCGACCTCGCCGCCCTGGCCGAATCCCTGTTGCAACCCGCATGATCACGGTGATTCGCTCGGCGGCCTTCTTTGCGTGGATGGCGCTGACCGTCATCCCCTGGGCCCTGGCCGCCCTGGTGATGTCGATCTTTGTGCGGGGTGACCCGCTGTACTGGTTTTGCATGGCCTGGCTGCGCCTGGCCATCTGGGGTGCCCGGGTGATCTGTGGCGTGCATCACCGCGTACAGGGAATGGAGCACCTGCCGGCACCGGATGCGCTCACGCCGGTCATCCTGTGCCCCAAGCACCAGTCCACGTGGGAAACCTTTGCCTTTCCCACCTTGATGAGCCACCCCTTGGCCTATGTGTTCAAGAAGGAACTGCTCCTGGTTCCTTTTTTCGGGTGGGCCATGGGACGGTTGGACATGATCCACATCGACCGCAGCAAGCGCAACGAGGCTTGGGCCAAGGTGGCCGAGCAGGGGCGGCGCCTGATGGACCGAGGGGTGTGGGTCATCATGTTCCCCGAAGGCACGCGCACCGAGCGTGGTACGCAGGGCAGCTACAAAACGGGCGCTTCGCGGCTGGCCGTGGTCACTGGTGCCTACTTGGTGCCCATTGCCGTGACGTCAGCGCGATGCTGGCCGCGCAAGTCCTTCCTGCTGCGGCCGGGCGTGGTGGACATTTCCATTGGCCCGCCGATCGCCTCGGCCGGGCGTGACCCCGAGGGCCTGATGCAGGACGTGCAGGCCTGGATCGAGGCCGAAATGCGGCGTCTGGACCCCGAGGCCTATGGACCGCTGCTGCGCTGAGGCGCGGCCGCGGGCGCATGGGCGCTGAAGGCCCGGCTGGGCTTGTCGCAAGCGCCTACACTTCGCCTTCATGGCGGCCTTTGAGCAACTGGCGTTTGGCTTTGATGATGGGTCCAGTGTGGGCGTCTCTGCGTCGCCCGGCCCGGTGCAGCAGCACCCCCAGACGGCCGCACCTTCACCGGTTGTTGTCCCGGCCCCCCTCTCTCACCCCCAAGCCAGCCGCGAGGTGCTGCTGGCGGGACAGCGGGTGCGCTACGCCTTTCGGCGCGGCAAGCGCCGCACCATTGGGTTCGTGGTGGGCCCCGAGGGCTTGAGCGTGAGCGCCCCGCGCTGGGTGGGATGGGGCGAAGTGGAAGCAGCGCTGCAGGAAAAGGCAGCCTGGATCCTGCGCAAGCTGCAGGAACAAGGCGAACTCAGCCGCCGACTGCAATCGGCCCGCATCGTGTGGGCCGACGGTGCGCTGGTGCCCTATTTGGGCCGCCACATTCGCCTGGTGCTGGATGCATCGGGTGTGAGCGCCCCCGGTGGGGCGTGTCTAGACGACACACCCGGTGATGCGCCGGCCGTGTTGCGCCTGGGCCTGCCCGCTGATGCCCAAGCGGAGCGGATTCGCGATGTCGTGCACAGCTGGTGGCAACGACAGGCCAAGCAACTGTTCGAGCAGCGTTGCCAGCTCTATGCGCAACAGCTGGGGGTGCAGGTCAAACGCCTGTCTCTGAGTGCAGCCCAGACCCGCTGGGGCAGCGCCACCGCAGATGGGGCGGTGCGGCTCAATTGGCGCCTGATTCAGTTCCCGTTGAGCACGGTGGACTACGTGGTGGTGCACGAGCTGGCCCATCTGCGCGAAATGAACCACAGCGCTGCCTTCTGGGAGGTGGTGCGCTCCGTCTTGCCCACCTTTGAGCAAGCGCAGCAGCCCTTGAAGACGGCCGTGCCCCTGGGCGATTGAAGGGCCGATCCAGCCGGTGCTGCGGCCCTTGCAGCTCTTGCGCCCCTTGACGGCCCTTGCCGGCCCTGCCGCCGGGGCTCGCACTCAGCCCGCTGAAGCCGGCGAGAACCGCCAGACCCCATCGGCGCTGCGCCTGCGAACCAGTTCCCCCTGGTGCCACAGGGCGTGCAGGTGCGCCACCGCTTCGCCCATGGCGAAGGTGGTTTGGTGCAGGTCCAGGTTGGGGCGGAACAGGACCGACAGCAGGTCGGCCGCACAAGCCGGGCTTTGGGCGCAGCGGCGCAGCGTGTCGGCCAGGCGCTCATCATGGTGCTGGCGCAACTGGGCGATGCGGCGGTGCAGGCCTTTGAAGGGACGCCCGTGCGATGGCAGCACCAGGGTGTCGGGGTTCAGGCTTTCGTAGCGCCCCAGCGATTGCAGGTACAGGGCCAAGGGATTGGCCTCGGGCTCCAGGTCGATCACGCTGACATTGGTGCTGATGCGCGGCAGCACCATGTCGCCCGAAATCAGCAGCCCCAGACGGTCGCAGTGCAAGGCGATGTGCTCAGGCGCATGCCCATAGCCACTGATGCAGCGCCAGCCATGGTCACCGATGCGCAGCACATCACCATCCATCAGGCGCCGGTACTGGTCGGGCACGGCCGGCACCATGGAGCCGTAGTAGTTGCTGCGTTGGCGCACCTTGTCCAGGGCCTCGGGGTCGACCAAGCCGTGGCTGCCAAAGAAGTCGGCCGCCGCCTGGCCGCCATGGCCGATGGTGGAGCGGCTGGCCATGCGCGCGGCGTTCCAATCCGTACCGCTGATCCACAGGCGGCAAGGCTGCTCGGGCGTGCTCCACTGATCGGTGAGCCATTGCGCCAGCCCGATGTGGTCGGGGTGCATGTGGGTGACGATGACCCGCAGCACCGGCAGCCCCTCAAGGTGTTCCTCAAAGACCTGCTCCCAGGCGGTGCGCGTGGCCTCGTTGGTGATGCCGCAGTCCACGATGGCCCAGCCCTCGCGCAATTGCCCCGAGGGGTCCTGCAGGCGGTCGCGCAGCAGCCACAGGTTGATGTGGTCCAGGGCGAAGGGCAGACCCATGCGCACCCACTTCACGCCCGGCGCCACCGTGAGGGCGGATCCCGGGGCTGGCAACTGCTCGGCCAGGGGGTACTGCAGTTCGTGTTCCTGTTGGTTGGCCATCCGCGTGCGTTCGCCTTACATTTACGTTTACGTTAACGTCAGTCTAACCAAGCCACCCATGAGTGCAAGCCGCAAGGCCGCGCCACCCGCGACCACCCTCACCATCACCGAACTGGCGCAGGAGTTCGACATCACGCCGCGGGCCATCCGCTTCTACGAGGATGTGGGCCTGCTGACGCCCGGGCGTCAGGGGCGCAACCGGGTGTACACCCACCGTGACCGCACGCGCCTAAAGCTCACGCTGCGGGGCAAGCGCCTGGGCCTGACGCTGCAAGAGATCAAGCAGCTGGTGGACATGTACGAGTCCCCGGATGACACCGCGCCGCAGCTCCAGGCGTTCCTGGGGGTGTTGCAGTCCCATCGCCTGCAGCTGGAACAGCAGCGCAAGGACCTGGAGGTGACGCTGGCCGAAATCGCTCAGCACGAGGCCCGCTGCCGCGACCTGTTGGGTGCTGCTTCGCGCCGTGCCGCACCGCGTCGATCACGCGGCAAGCCCGCCTTGGCGGCTTGACGCGGGCGACAAGCCGCCCTGCCTAGAATTGACGTTTACGTAAACGTAAATCAGTACGCGCCCACATCCTCGGAGTCCCCATGAACCTGCCCGGCCTGAACTTTCAACTTGGTCCCGACATCGATGCCCTGCGCGACGCCGTGCGCGCCTTTGCTGAGGCGGAGATCGCCCCGCGCGCGGCCGAGATCGACCGCAGCGACCAGTTCCCCATGGACCTGTGGCGCAAGATGGGCGAGTTGGGCGTGCTGGGCATCACGGTGGGTGAGGAGTACGGCGGGGCCGGCATGGGCTACCTGGCCCACATGGTGGCGATGGAGGAGATCAGCCGGGCCAGTGCCAGCGTGGGCCTGAGCTATGGCGCGCACTCCAACCTGTGCGTCAACCAAATCAAGCGAAACGGCAGCGACGCGCAGCGCCAGAAGTACCTGCCCAAGCTGATCAGTGGCGAACACGTGGGTGCGCTGGCCATGAGCGAGCCCGGTGCCGGCAGCGACGTCATCAGCATGAAGCTCAAGGCTCAAGACCAGGGTGGCTACTACCTGCTCAACGGCAGCAAGATGTGGATCACCAACGGACCCGATGCTGACACCCTGGTGGTGTATGCCAAGACCGAGCCTGAACTGGGCGCGCGCGGCGTGACGGCCTTCCTGATCGAAAAGGGCATGAAGGGCTTCTCGATTGCCCAAAAGCTCGACAAGCTGGGCATGCGCGGCTCGCACACCGGGGAGCTGGTGTTCGAAAACGTGGAGGTGCCGGCTGAAAACATCCTGGGGGGCCTGAACAACGGCGCCAAGGTGTTGATGAGCGGCCTGGACTATGAGCGGGCGGTACTGGCCGCCGGCCCCATCGGGATCATGCAAGCGGTGATGGACAACGTGGTGCCCTACATCCACGACCGCAAGCAGTTCGGCCAGAGCATTGGCGAGTTCCAGCTGATTCAAGGCAAGGTGGCCGACATGTACACCGTGCTGCAGGCCGCGCGCAGCTTGGGCCGCCTGTGGCGCGACGCCAAGCTCTACGAGATTGGTGCCGGCACCAGTGAGATTCGCCGCATGCTGATCGGCCGGGAGCTGTTTGCCGAGAC
>RFPX01000210.1 GCA_009925955.1 Betaproteobacteria bacterium | reverse complement strand
AGCGTGACCCCAGACGAGTTGTTGGAGATCAAGGGCCGCGCGGCCAAGTTGTTCTCGCAGCCACCCGGCGCGGCGACAACCCGCTGAACAACGGTGCGATGATGCTGTGCGTCGGATGGGTAGGTAAAGACTTCAAGTGGGCTTCATCTCTCAGCGACTGACCACCCAGCGATGGTCCACCTGCCCGTTCACCCGGGTGGCGGTTTGCGCCGTGGGCAGCCAGGTTCGAACGTACTCGGAGGTTACCGCGCTGGGGGAAACGGTCACGCGCAGGTGGCCGCTGCTGGCCAGAAACGTGCCGGCCAGGTAGCGGTAGTCTGCTGCCAGCTGCGCGCCGTTATTGGAATTGACGGCGCTGGGTTGGGGCACCAGTTGATAAATCACGCCATCCAAGGATTGATGGGCATAAAAGTGGTCATGCCCATGAAAGACCGCCGTGACCTTGTGACGCACCAACAACTCATGAATCGGCGCTGTCCAACCGGGGCGTTTGGCCGCGAAGCCGGCACTGCCGTCGGCGTTGCGCCCGCCCCATTCAAACAGCGGTGCCGCCTCCGAGCCCCCGCGCATCTGGCCTTCGGTTGAGCCGCCCACCAGGTTGTGGGTGAAGATGAAGGTGTAGGCCGCTGTGTTGGCCTTGAGCACACCTTCGAGCCACCGGTACTGGCGCTCGCCCAACGTGATGTTCCACGGATCTCGGTTGGCCGTGGCTCGGCTGTTCCAGAAAGGGTCCAGCACGATGAACTGTGCATCGCCCCAGCGCCAGGCATACCAGGCGGCGCGCTCGCCCGTGTAGGGCTCGATGTTGAGGTCTCCGCTGTAAAAGGCCCCCGGCAGCGGATTCAAGAAGTAGCGTTTGCGCGCCTGTGTGGCCCAGATGGGCAAGCTGTCCGCTTGACCGGTGTAGGACCAACCCAGTTCGCCATCGTGGTTGCCGTTGACCAGAAAGACGGGGACTGAATGTCCGATACGGGCGAAGTGGCCGCGCTCTTGGATGTAACGGTTGTTCACCACCGTGGCACTGGGCGCCGGGCTCACCACGGCCGTAAACGCCTCGGCATGCTTCTCGGTCATAAAGGTATCGCCAAGGTCGATGTGGAAATCAGGCGAGGACAGCGGGATGTTGTCCAGTGTGCGGCGATAGATGGCGAGGTCCGAGTTTTCGTCCAAGTGGGAGTCGGCCTGGATGGTAAAGGTGAAGGTGCTGCCTGGCCGGCGAGCGGTGCGCCAGCGGTATTCGCTGCTGTCCTGGGCTGATGTGGCCCCGCTTGCGGTGAAGGCCAGCTTCCAACGGTAGGCCGCATCGGGCTGCAAACCTTCGACCAGCATTTCCAGGGGCTCGCCTGCCCTGAGCGTGGGCCACCGCGCTGCGCGATTCGTTGGCCGACTGCACGCCCCAACTGAGCTGCACGCTGCCCGATTGCGTGGGGCTGAAAAGCTTGACCCGAATCCGCGTGTCTTCTGGGGCGCCCAAGAGGATGTCACCGGTGAAGGCGCTGGGTGCTGCGCCGCTGCTGCCGGAGGATCCACCATCGGTGGTGGGCGGCGGGTTGCCCGCGGACGAGCTGCCGCTCCCGCCTCCACCGCCGCAAGCCGCCAGGCTAAAGGCCAGGGCTGACACCGTCATCCAGATGCAGACGGCGTGCCGTTTGTCCACGAGATTGAGCTTGAGGCCGCAGAAGGTGGGTTTCATGGCAGGGTGTAAGAGGTGACCACGCTGCCTTGGCGGCGGGCGGCGGTTTCGTCTTTGGGCAAAAGGCTGCGCACGTACTCCACCCTGACCTGAGTGGGGGAGACCGTCACACGGGTGTAGCCGGTGTTGGGGTGCTTCTCACCAGACTTGTAGGCCTCATCGAAGTACAGCGCATAGTTGGGATCGGCCGGCTGCGACAAGGTCTGGTAGACCACGCCATCGAGCTGTTGTCGCACCCAGACGTGGTCATGCCCTTGGAAAAAGATCTTGACCTTGTTCTGCACAAACAGCTGGTGAATGGGCGTGGCCCAGGTGGGGCGTTGGGACTTCATTTCATCGACGCCCTTGGCATTGCTGCCGCCCCACTCCCACAGGCCCGCAAGCTCGACACCGCCGCGGCCTGTGCCCATCACATGGTGGGCAAAGACAAACTTGTGCGCCGCCTTGCTGCTTTCCAACACCCGCTTGAGCCAGGCGTACTGGGCGTCGCCGTGGGTCACGTCCCACATATTGCTGTTGTCTTTCTTGCTGTTGCCGTACACGTTGTCCACGGCCACGGCTGAAGACCAATAGGGGTCGAGGACCACAAACAGGGCGTCTCCCCAGGTCCACGCGTAGTGGTTGCGCAGCAGGCCAATGAAGGGCACTTGCTCGGTGTTGCCGGAGTAAAAGTCATCGGGCGCGGGCTGCGAGTACAGGCTGTTGCGGGCGTTTTGTGCCCAAACCGCGACGTTGTCGGGTGTGCCATCGAGCAGATAGCGCGCCGCTTGTTCGTGGTTGCCGTTGACCAGGAACAGCGGGGTGCTGCGAGAGATCCGGTGCAGCCAGGTGCGTTGCTGCGTGTAGCGCTCGGTCACCAGAGCGCGCGTGATCTTGGACGGGTCGATGGTGTCGATGCTGAAATCGTCGCCCATCAAGATGTAGAAGTCCGGTGCATCCGCGGCCACGCTGTCGAGCGTGCGGGCATAGAGCTCAGCGGTGAACTGCTGCGGTCGTTCGGGGTGGGAGTCGCCTTGTATGGCGAAGGTGAAGCTTGAGCCTGGAGCGCGAGCCGTTTGGAAGGGCTGAACGGGTCCTTGCCAGGCGGCTGAATTCGCATCTGCCTGGTAGCTGAGTTGGTAGTAGTGCCGCTCATTGGGGTTCAATCCGTTGAGGGTGAACTCCAC
>RFPX01000209.1 GCA_009925955.1 Betaproteobacteria bacterium | reverse complement strand
CGGGTGGCGCGGGTGGCCAACATTCAACCGGAATAGAAGATGGTGCATGTCGAGTACACACCAGCCTTTGTGTTGCACCGGCCTGCTGCTGAACGGCATGGCTGCGCATCAGATCTGCCTGGCCCTGGGATGTGGCCAGATACAGGTAACCAGCCTGGACCAAACCAATGTCCACAGGGGGCTGTTCGTCCACGGACAACTCCGCTTGCACCCGACGCAAGAAATCCCAACTCCAAGCCGAAAGCGCAATGTTGGGAGGGGTGCTGAATTGCTGGCGTATCGAGCTGGCCGACAAAGCACTCGAGGCACGCGTGTACAGCGGATCACGCTCCAGCACCGTGACGCAGCACCCGTGGTCGCGCGCCAGGAAGCAGGCCACCGCTGCACCCATCACCCCACCGCCCACCACCAGCACATCGGCTCCTGGGCTCAACGGGCGCGGCAGATTGTCTAAACTGGGCTGCATGCCACGAGTCTACTCAGCCCTTGACGTCCACCGGGCCTTGCCTTGGGTCCAGCTGGCCGAGAGCCTGTCGCAGGCCTTCATCCGCGGTGCACAGGTGCCTGTTCGGCATACTCACGCACTGTCTGAGCAAGACACGCTGCTGCTGATGCCGGCCTGGGATGAGGAGTTGGTGATCAGCAAGCTGGTCACGGTCATCCCCAACGCACCGGAGACCGTACAGGCCACGGTGGTCGTGATGGACCGCCGCACCGGGCGCCCCCTGGCCCTGATGGACGGTGAAGCCCTCACGCTCAGAAGAACCGCTGCAGCCTCTGCGCTGGCCGCACGAGCGCTGGCGGCAGCCGATGCGCACACCTTGCTCATCGTAGGTGCCGGCCGCTTGGCTGGATGGATGGCCCGCGCGCATGCGGCACTCAGGCCCACGCTGCTCAACATCATGGTCTGGGCCCGCAAGCCTGCCGCAGCGCAAGCCCTGGCCGCTGAACTGGCCCGAGAAGGTTTGCCTGCGCGCGCGGTGGGCGAATTGCAAAGCGCGGTGCGCCAAGCATCCATCGTCTGTTGCGCCACCACCGCCACCGAGCCCCTGGTGCGCGGGGCCTGGCTTTCGCCTGGGGCGCATCTGGACTTGGTGGGCGGATTTCGGCCCGATATGCGCGAAGCCGATGACGATGCGGTGGCCATGGCGCGCGTGGTCGTGGACACCAAGGCGGGTGCCTGCCGCGAGGCCGGCGACTTGGTGCAACCGCTGGCCCATGGCGTGATCACGCCACAACACGTGGTCGGTGAGCTGGCTGAGCTGCTGCGGGGTGACATCATCGGCCGGCGCCATGAGCGCGACCTGACGATGTTCAAGTCGGTTGGAACAGCCCTCGAAGACTTGGCCGCAGCGCGCTTGGTGCTTCAAGGACCCTGATCAGCCGGGCTGCCGCCCGCCGGGGTCACAACCTCAGGTCAGCCTCTCCCGAGGGAAGAACGTACTTGAGGTCATAAACCAAGGCGTTTTCCTTGCCAAGCTTGCGAATACCGCGGCTGCCCATTTCCTTGAACTGCCGATGGGCCACCGCAATCACGATGGCGTCATAGCACCCGGGGGTGGGCGCTGAAACGGTTTGGATGTCGTGATCGCCATTGACCGTTCCGGGGGCCACCCAGGGGTCGAAGACATCGACGCTGCACCCTTGAGCGCGCAACTCGTTCACGATGTCGGCCACTCGTGTGTTGCGCTGGTCGGGGCAGTTTTCCTTGAAGGTGAGCCCCAAGACCAGAACCCGCAACCCCTGATCGGTCTTGCCCTTGCAGGCCAAGGCAGCCATCAAGTGGGTGGCCACATGAAAGCCCATGTGCTCGTTCATCCGCCGCCCGGCCAGCATGATCTCGGGCTTGATGCCCAAGCTGCCGGCCTTGTGAATGAGGTAGTACGGGTCCACGCCGATGCAATGCCCACCCACCAAGCCGGGTTGAAGGCGCATGAAGTTCCACTTCGTTGCGGCGGCGCGCAGCACCGCCTCGGTGTCGATGCCCATGCGGCTCATGATCAGGGCCACCTCGTTGATCAAGGCAATGTTCAGGTCTCGTTGGGTGTTCTCGATCACCTTGGCTGCCTCGGCCACGCGGATGCTCTCGGCCATGTGCGTGCCGGCCGTGATGACTTCGCGGTACAGCGCGTCCACCCGCTGAGCCACCTCGGGTGTGGAGCCAGAGGTCACCTTGATGATGCTGGAGATCGGTCGTGCCCGGTCGCCGGGATTGACCCGCTCCGGGCTGTACCCGCAGTGGAAATCATGGTTAAAGCGCAGCCCGGAGTGCTGCTCCAGCACCGGTACGCAGTCTTCTTCGGTACACCCCGGGTAGACGGTTGACTCATAGATCACCAAATCGCCCTTTTTCAGGACCGACCCAACCGACTGGGATGCGCTGAGCAGCGCCGACAAGTCGGGCTTCTTTTGGTGGTCCACCGGTGTGGGTACGGCCACGATGAAGCAGTTGCAGCGGCGAAGGTCATCCAATCGAGACGTGAAGCGCAGGCCGCGGGCCTTTGTGAGTTCTTCAGTGGAGACTTCGCCTGTGCCGTCCTGGCCACCTTGCAGTTCTGAAACCCGCGCTTGACTGATGTCAAAGCCCGTTACCGAGCGCTTGGCACCGAAAGCCACCGCCAAGGGAAGCCCAACATAACCCAGGCCGACCACGGCCAACTCAATCTGATCAAGTCTCATCTATTGGCTGTTGACGAAGCGCGACAGGTCTGCAGGGACATACACGCCGTTGAGGTCACGCACCAGGGCGGCGCGGCGAAAGTGAACCGTGCGTGTCGGTTGCCGAGAGTCCCAAGCGTTCAGATTGATCCAGTGATACACCCCATGCTTGACATAGGGTTGAGCCGCCGGCTGCCGGTAACCGAC
>RFPX01000208.1 GCA_009925955.1 Betaproteobacteria bacterium | reverse complement strand
GCCCTCAGGGGTTGCAGACGTCGCAGCGCTGGGGGTCGGCCACCACCGGCTGGGGCCGCGGTTTCAGGCCTTCATGGCCACAGGAGGGGCAACTCCACACTTCGGCACGCGGCATGCGAGTGGGGGTGCCGCAGCTGGCGCACGGTGCGCCAGGCTCGGCTCTGAGCAGGCCAAAGCCCGGTGCCTGGCACTGCGGGCAGCGGCACTGAAAACGCCGCACCAAGTCCAGGCCTGCTTGGCGGATCACGGTCTGGCGGGTGGGATTGGTGTGTGCACGCAGGTCGTTCTCCACGTGCAGCGTGCGTTCGGGGTCGGCTGCGTGAGCCCGTTGGAAAACCTTGCGCAAGCCCTGCAGACAGGCCACGCCCTTGGCCAAGACCGGGCCATCGGGCCCGTCACCCCGCACCACCAGGTGGTGCTGCGGGAAGCCCGCGCGCTCGGCAGCGGCCACCAGCGCCTCCCAACCCTTGACATCCAGGTCGATCGATTGGGCCTTGGCATGGGCCAGTGCCGTGATGCGGTGGCCGGTGCGGCGCTCGATCAGCACCAGCATCTCGGTGTTCCAGGGCAACAGGCTCAGGTAGGGGTCCAGGTGGAAGGCACCTTCACTGCCCAGTCCCCATTCACTGTCCGACAACTCGAGCGCCAGCTCGGCTTTACGGGCGGCCGCTTCCAGCTGTGAACCCTGACGCGGGCGTTCCCGCGTGAAGGTGCCCAGCGTGTCGGTGTCAAAACCCTCGACCCGGTGCAGCGATGCCCCCAAGCCTTCACCCAGGATGGGTGCGAGCAGCGATTCCTTGCCGTGTTGGGTGAGCAGGGCGATCTTCATCTGGTTTGGCGGTGGATCAAGCCATCACAGCCGGCACCTGCGCAGCCGGAAGGACCTTGTGTACGAACAGCGCGGCCGTTCTCGCCCGAGATGCAGTAGGGATTCAACAAAACAGTGCCTTGACTGCCAGAATCAACCACGCGGCCACAACTTAAGTTCCCATTGTGAAAGCCGCATCATCCTTGGTTTGTCTTGTCCATGACAAAGTCGGGAAACTCCCCATGCCCCGTGTCCATGCCCCTCAAGAGGCTGCGGCCTTTGCCCTGAGCTCTCCCTGGGGGAGAACGCTCACGCCCGCGCAAGCGGAGAGGGTGCGTGCCGAGGTGCGCGAGCGGCGCATCGCCAAAGGCAGTGCGATCTGCCACGCCGGGGCCGAGGTTGAGTTCTGGAAAGGCGTCATGGAGGGGCTGATCAAGATGAGCGTGGTGTCCGCGCAAGGGCGACACGCCACCCTGACCGGCTTGGCCGCCGGCGCATGGTTCGGTGAGGGGCCGGTGCTGCGCTCACGGCTGTGGGAGTTTGACGGGGTGGCTTTGCGCGACACTCGAATTGCCCTGGTCCCGCGGGCGACCTTCCTGTGGTTGCTCGACGAAAGCCCGGCCTTTGCACGCTTCGTCATCGGGCAGTTGAGCGAACGGTTGGCCCAATTCGCCTCCATCATTGAAGCCGAGCGGCTGGAGAGTGCGGAAACACGCGTGGCGCGCTCCCTGGCCTGGCTCTACAACCCGGTGCTGTATCCCGGGGTCAACCAGGAGCTGGAGTTGACGCAGCAGGAGATCGGCTACCTCAGCGGCGTGCCACGCCAACGCGTTAACCGTGCACTCAAGCTGATGCAGGAGCAAGACCTGGTGCGTGTGCGCTACGGTGCGGTGCACATCAACAACGTGGCCGGCTTGATGGGCTTTCGAACCGAAGACGGTGCCGGCGCGCTGCGCTAGCGTCAGCCCTACAGAAGGGCCACAGCCCAGGCGGTGTAGAGCGGGATACCCATCAGGATGTTCTATGAAAGCAAGCTTTAGACAACTCAAATTGTTTCTGGCCCTGGCCGAGACTGGCAGCGTCACCGCAGCCGCGCGCGCCACCCATGTCACGCAGCCCACGGCCTCCATGCAACTCCGTGAACTCACCGAAGCCGTGGGCTTGCCGCTGTATGAAGTGGTGTCCAGAAAGGTTCAGCTCACGGACATTGGCGTGGAGCTGGCCAAGACCGTCAGGGCCATGTCCAGCCAGTGGAGTGCCTTCGAGCAGGTGGTCGATGGCGCGAGGGGGCTCACCCGAGGCCGCCTTCGGGTGGCGGTGGTGAGCACCGCCAAGTACTTCATGCCCCGGCTGATTGGTGCCTTCTGCAAGCGCCACCCGGCCATTGATGTGTCCATCGAGATCCTGAACCGAGATGGCGTGGTGGCCAGGTTGCGTGAGGACATGGATGACCTCTACATCATGTCCACCCCTCCGATTGATCTGCAACTCGACGATGTCGTGTTCATGAGCAACCCCCTGGTGGTGATTGCCCCGTCCACCGATGCCCTCGTGCGGCGCGGCCAGCTCGAGTTGTCCGCATTGGCCAGCCAACGCTTCATCCTGCGGGAAAAGGGCTCAGGCACCCGTATGGCTGTGGACCAGCACTTCAAGCGGGTGCGGTTTCATCCCAAGGTTCGGCTGGAGTTGGGCAGCAACGAGGCCATCAAAGAGGCGGTGGCCGGTGGTCTGGGGCTCGGCGTGATCTCCAGCCATGCGCTGCATGGGCGCGCACGGGAGCATGGCGTGTCGGTGTTGTCGGTGGCCGGCTTTCCCGTGCCATCGCAATGGCACATCGTGCACCCGGCCGCACGCAGCTTGTCTCCCATCGCTGCGGCGTTCAAGGCGCAGCTGCTGCGGCAGATCAAGGGTGCGGCCGAGGTGGCGTCGCGCTAGTCGTCCACTTCGCCAAGGCCACTTCCAGCAGGGCATGGGCCAAGGTGCCGTGGGGGTGGAGGGCCACGTCCGCTCCCTCCGAACGCAGGAGCTCAGCTTCCTCGCCATTGGGGGCGCGCACGATG
>RFPX01000207.1 GCA_009925955.1 Betaproteobacteria bacterium | reverse complement strand
GGGTTTGGTCATGGCCACGAACCACTGGTCCGTGAGCATGGGCTCAATCACCTGCCCCGTGCGCGCACAACGGGGCACCATCAGCCGGTGCTTCTTCACCTCCACCAACAGGCCTTGCGCCTCCAATTGCGCCACGATGCGCTTGCGCGCTTCGAATCGGTCCAGACCCCGCAGCTCTTCGGGGATGTCTTGCAGGTGCTGCACCACCTGGGCCGACAGGTCGAAGATGGTGATCATGGGCAGTGCGTGGCGCTGCGCCACCGCGTAGTCGTTGGTGTCGTGGGCGGGGGTGACCTTGACCACGCCGGTGCCGAATTCGCGGTCGACATAAGCATCGGCAATCACAGGTACCAGGCGCCCGGTGATGGGCAGGCGCACCTGCTGCCCAATCAAGGCTGCGTAGCGCTCGTCCTCAGGGTGCACCATCACCGCGGTGTCGCCCAGCATGGTTTCGGGCCGTGTGGTGGCCACCACCACACTGGCCGAGCTGCCTTCCACGGGGTAACGGATGTGCCACAGTGAGCCGTCTTCCTCTTCGCTTTCCACTTCCAGGTCCGATACCGCGGACTTCAGGACCGGGTCCCAGCTCACCAGGCGTTTGCCCCGGTAAATCAGACCCTCTTCATACAGACGCACGAAGGTTTCCGTGACCACGCGCGAGAGCTTGTCGTCCATCGTGAAGTACTCGTGGTCCCAGCTCACGCTGGCGCCCATGCGGCGCATCTGGCGCGTGATGGTGGAGCCGCTTTGCTCTTTCCACTCCCAGACCCGCGCCACGAAGTTCTTGCGGCCCAACTCGTGCCGGTTCGTGCCCTGTTGTTCCAGCTGGCGCTCCACCACGATCTGGGTGGCAATGCCGGCGTGGTCGGTGCCCGGTACCCACAGGGTGTTGTGCCCACGCATGCGGTGCACGCGCGTCAGGGCGTCCATGATGGTCTGGTTGAAGGCATGCCCCATGTGCAGGGTGCCGGTCACATTCGGCGGGGGCAGCTGAACGCAGAACGAGGGCTTGGCCGGGTCGGTGCTGGGGCGGTAGGTGCCCTGCTGTTCCCACAGCGGGGCCCAGCGCGCCTCGATGGCCGCTGGTTCAAAGGATTTGGCGAGCTCGTTCATGCGGAAATCGTCAAGGTGAAGGGCCCTACTGGGTTGGGCATTTGGTCAGAATCGCCTGGGCTGGAACAGGGCCTGATGCGAAGCATGATTGTAGGTTGTGGTAACTTGGCGGGTGGTCCTGGAGGCCTTGTCCGGCGCTGGATCGGGCAGGGTTCAACCAGGCCTTTCTAGACCATCTCGGGCATGACACACCACTTACTTCGCGTGCGGGCCATGCTGTCGCTGGCGGCCCTGGGCCTTTTGCTCAGCGCCTGCGGCGGCGGGTCGGGTACTGCACCCGCTTCCCAGAGCGAAGCCGCGCCTGACCCGCTGTCGGGATTACCGGAGACACCGGGCTGCACCCTGCTGGACCGGCGCAGCTTTCTGGCCGATCAGTTCAAGACCCAGTACTTCTACAACGACCTCACCGCGCCTGTGGACCCGGCGCCCGAGCAGGGCCTGCGCGCCTACTTTTCGGCCTCGCTGTTCAAGGGCAACGAGCGGATTCCGGCCGATCGCTTCAGCGGCTACCAGACCACCGAGGCCTACAGCCAGTTTTATGGCGAGGGCAAGACCCTGGCCTACGGCCTGGCAGTGGCCGGGCAAGAGGTGCAAGGACGACCCGACCTGCCCCTGTACATCCGTGACGTCACGCCGGGGTCGCCTGCAGGCACAGCGGGCCTGCGGCGCGGTGACCGCGTGCACCGCCTGAACGACACCACGGTGGAAGACGCCATTGCCCGTTTTGACTTTTCCATGCTCACGCCCCAGCAGGCTGGGCAGGAACTGGTTTTGGAGGTGGAGCGTGATGGCCTGCGGCGCACCGTGCGCCTGAGCGCCTCGGTGCACGATGTGGTGCCGGTACGCCTGGGCAGGGTGATCAGCCTGCCCGATGGACGGCGCATGGGCCTGGTGCGATTCAATTCCATGATCACCCTGGCCGAGCCCGATCTGCAGGCGCACTTCCAACAGTTCCGCGAGCAAGGCGTCACCGAGGTCGTGTTCGACCTGCGATACAACGGCGGCGGCTCGGTGGCTGTGGGTGGTCGCATCGCGTCCATGGCCGCAGGAACCAAGGCCGATGGGCAGGTGTATGCCGTACTGCGCAACAACGCACAGCTGCAGGCCTCCAACAGCACGTTTCGGTTCGGCACGCCCGTGTCTTGGCCTGGCGTGAAGCGCGTGTATGTGCTGTCGGGCCTGCGCACCTGCTCGGCCAGCGAACAGCTGATCGCCGGGCTGCGTGGCGTGGGCATCGAGGTCGTGCAGATCGGCTCCACCACCTGCGGCAAGCCCGTGGGTTTCCGTCCACGCGAGCACTGCGGCCTCACCTACAGCCTCGTCAACTTCGACTCGGTCAATGCCAAAGGGGAGGGCGGCTACTACAGCGGGTTTGCCGCCACCTGTCGGGTCGCCGAAGACTTCACCAAGACCATGGAAGACACCACCGAACCCCTGACCGCAGCGGCCATCCGCCACGCCAGCGGGCAGGGCTGCCCCGCGGCCTCGGGCCCCGACCAGCAGCCGCTATCGGGCCGTACTGGACGCAGCCTGCTGCTGCGCGACGGCCCCGAGTGGACGGGTCTGATGGTGCCTTGATGTGGACTTGATGGGCACCAATCGCTGCGGCCCCACAACCCAAACCCTGCTGGTCCTTTGAAGCGCACAACATGGCCGCTGACCCTTTGCTGCACCACCTCAACCCCGAACAACTCGCGGCGGTCACCCTGCCGGCACAGCCCTCGCTGATCTTGGCCGGCGCGGGCTCTGGCAAAACCCGGG
>RFPX01000206.1 GCA_009925955.1 Betaproteobacteria bacterium | reverse complement strand
GTTGGGATTGAGAGTCGCGGTGGCCATGATGGTCCTCTGGTTCTCGGTGCAGTGGGTCTCGATCCTGCGTCAGCTCACGCTGTCCGCGGGCCTTAGACCGGCATGTTCAGAATGTCTTCGTAGGCCTTCATGACCTTGTTGCGCACCTGTAGCGTGGTTTCAAAGGCCAGCGAGGCCTTTTGCATCTGTATCACCACGTCGGTCAGGGCCACGGGTTCACCCATTTCATAGGCCTCGCGCAACCCCTTGGCTTTCTGCTGCGCGGCGTTGACTTGCCCTATCGCGCGTTCGACAGCTGCGCCAAACCCGGGCGCTGCCGGCTTGACGGTCTCCTGCAACCCAGGCACAGGCGTGCCCAGGCCTTGCACGCCCCCTGCCGCCTCGTTGCGGTAGGCGGCCATGGTGCGCAGCATGGATTGAATACTGGCAGCGGACGTGGCGTTCTCAATCATGTTGATCTCCCCTTCAGTTGGCCGCCTCAGCGGTCATCATTCCCAGGTCTCGCATCTGGGCCAGCTTGTAGCGAAGCGTGCGCGGGCTGATGCCCAGCAGTCGGGCAGCCGCTTCACGGCTGTTGGTGTTGCGGATGGCATCCAGAATCACCCGCAGTTCACTGTGCCGAACCGCCCACTGCAGGCCTGCCGCAGCCGGCTGCTCAGATCCCATGGAGGCATGGAGTCGGGGGTATTCAGGCGCCAGCCCGTCGGATGCGATCACCGACGCACTGTGCTGGGCTTGGTCACCACGATTCACAAGGTGAGCGGCCTGAGCCTGGGTCGTGTTTGGGCCTGTGGCCTGGTGGACCTGCCAGCCATGTGGGGTTTCGATGGCCGCATGCGGGCCTTTCGCATCACTCACGCCACCTGCTGCGTCTGCCGTTGTCGGACTGTTGACGGCATCGAGTACACCGCCCACATCTCGCGCCACTGCAGAGGCCCTGCCAACTGATCCTGAAGATCCACCGGGCTCGGTGGCTGTGGCCGGAGCAGGGGATGTGAAGGGGCTGTCTTGACCGAATACATCGTCGTCGAAGAGCAGGTGATCTTCTGTCAGCGTGCGGTCGGGGCAGAGCACCAAGGCGCGTTGAATCACATTGCCCAGTTCACGGACGTTTCCAGGCCAGTGATAAGCCAAGAGGCGACGCCGCGCCTCATCGGTGATCCGGTAGGGCACGCCTGGCGTGCCGTGCTGCTGCAGCACATGCGCGGCCAGGGGCAGGATGTCCATGGGCCGTTGGGCCAGGGGCAGAACCCGCAGCGTGAAGGTGCTGATCCTGAAGTAAAGATCTTCGCGGAACTCACGCTGCAGCATGGCCTGCTTGAGGTCCTTGTTGGTGGCCGCCACAATGCGCACATCCACCGTGATGCTGCGGCTGCCGCCCAGCCGCGTGATGCAGCGCTCCTGCAGAACCCGCAAGAGCCGTGTTTGAAGGTGCAGGGGCATCTCCCCGATCTCGTCGAGGAACACCGTACCGCCTTGCGCCTGTTCAAAGACGCCATGATGGTCACGAATGGCGCCGCTGAAAGCACCCTTCTCGTGCCCAAAGAGCATGTCCTCGATCAACTGCTCAGGCAAAGCGCCGCAGTTCAAGCTGACGAAGGGTCCACTGGCCCGAGGCGATGCCTCGTGCAGCACGCGCGCCAGCACTTCCTTGCCTGCACCGGTGGGGCCTACGAGCAAGGCGCTGACTTCCGTTTGGGCCACCTTCTGCGCCAAGGCCAACAGTTGTTGGCTGGCAGGGTCCACGAACACCACACTGCGTGGCCGGTTGGGCGCAGCCGGAGCGGCCAACGCCTGTGCCACGGGTGCCCATGATTCAGGGGTCCAGTCCTGGGTAGAGATCACATGGTCTGCGCCCAATCGGGTCGCTTGGGCTGCCAGGTCCACACGCTGAGGGGGAACACGGCACACCACCGGCAGGCGCCGCCCGGGCATTTGTGCCAGCGTCAGGCACTCTTGGAGCATGTCGATGCCATGTTCTGCCCGAACCACCAACACCTGCACATGTACCAGCGAGGTGATCAGTTGGCTGGGGTCCAACAGATGGCGCGCGTCGAAGCCCAATCCGAGCACACGCGCTTGCTCGGCGGTGTCCACCGGGCCTGTGGGGTCGATCCACGCCACTCGAATAGGGGTTGTGCTCGCGCTCATGTTGGTGTCGGTTTGACTGTTGACACCAACCGGCAAGCAACTGCCATGCCAACGCGGCAAACGATCGCCGAGGAGCGGCAAGTCCTTGTTTACAAAGGAAATCTACCGGCGGACCCGCCATGCCGCTTTTTTGACGACTCGACCCTGATGCGGGTGCCCCTGCGAGCGGGTCTGCATGCCGGCGAATCGGCTGGAACGCTGTAGGCCCAAAAACAAAATGGCCACCCCAGGGTGGCCATACAGGATCTTCGAGCCGGCTCAGCCGGCGGCTTGGCGCCGCTCACGCACGGGCAGTTGCTCAGGGGAATCGATGGATACCGGCCTTGCGCCGACTGCCTCAACCGCACGCGGGTGCATCTGCCGCACGCGCTCCCAGGCACGTGCACGGTCAGGTGCATGCACGCGCAGGTGAATCACGGAACCCGTCGAATATCCCAAGCGGACATTGAACTCAAAAGCTTCATAGGTCGACGCCATCGGCCACTCCACCGACTGTGCGAAATCGCACCGACCGCCCGAATTTATTTCAATCCACGGGCTTTGGAAAGGGGTATGCGGACCCTTGGATTCAGGGATTTCCCGAGTATCGCCCTCGCCAACTCGGCAGGCGTGCAGTCCAGCATGCAACGAAAAACGCGCCCGAAGGCGCGTCTTTGCTGGGTGTTTGGCGGAGCGGACGGGGCTCGAACCCGCGACCCCCGGCGTGACAGGCCGGTATTCTAAC
>RFPX01000205.1 GCA_009925955.1 Betaproteobacteria bacterium | reverse complement strand
CCCCTTCACGGGTGGGGATTTTATCGACCGGCCGATGACCCTGGGCCATACGGGGCTGTTCAGGCCGCGGCGTCAGGGGTTTGGCCCGCTTGGCGTGCGTGGCGCCAACGCCCAATGCCCACCACCAAGAGTGCCCCGACCACGCCGGCCATGTTGGCCCAGAGGTGCGGCAGGTCGCCCCAACGGTCGGTGACGGCAGGGTCGGTCATGACCATTTCCCCGGCCAGGAAACCCAAGAGGGCGGCGCCCACGGTGATGATGACCGGAAAGCGTTGCATGACGCCCAGCAGCAAGGTGCTGCCGAACACGATCAGCGGAATGCTGATGGCCAGGCCCAGCACCAACAGGGTGGTGTCGCCTTTGGCTGCGGCTGCCACGGCCAGCACGTTGTCTAGGCTCATCACCAGGTCGGCCACCAGGATGGTGCGTATGGCACTGCCCAGACTGGCGTTTTCCTTGCCGAGGTCACCTTCGCCCTCCTCGTCACCACCGAGCAGGTCCACCCCGATGTACAGCAGCAGCAGGCCGCCGATGATCTTCAGGAAGGGCAGACGCAACATGGCAGCCGCCACCACCGTCAGCAGGATGCGCAACACAATGGCCGCCCCGCTGCCAAAGAGGATGGCCTTTTTCTGTTGATGGGCCGGCAGCGAGCGTGCCGCCAGTGCGATCACCACCGCGTTGTCGCCCGACAGCAGGATGTTGGCGATGATGATGGAGCCCAGGCCGGCCCAGAAGGCGGCAGAGGAGAAGTCCATGGTGTGACCCTTCGCGCAGTGGGGTGGGCACAAGCCGCGCCGTGCCCGTGAAAACCCTACAGAGTGTAGACCCTTGGCCCCGCCCCGTACAGCGCCCACCTGCGCCTGTCTGCGCCTGCGGGCAGCCAGGGCCCGCCGACGCCTTACAGCATGGCCTTGAGCAGCTTGGCCATCTCCGAGGGGTTGCGTGTCACCTTGAAGCCGCAGGCTTCCATGACGGCCAGCTTGGCGTCGGCCGTGTCGGCGCCACCGCTGATCAGCGCGCCAGCATGGCCCATGCGCTTGCCCGGGGGGGCGGTGACGCCGGCGATGAAGCCCACGATGGGCTTTTTCATGTTGGCCTTGCACCACTGCGCGGCTTCGGCTTCGTCGGGGCCGCCGATCTCGCCAATCATGATGACGGCGTCGGTGTCGGGGTCGTCGTTGAAGGCCTTCATCACGTCGATGTGCTTCAGACCGTTGATCGGGTCGCCGCCGATGCCCACGGCACTGGACTGGCCCAGACCGATCTCGGTGAGCTGGGCCACGGCTTCATAGGTCAGCGTGCCCGAGCGGCTGACCACGCCGATGCGGCCCTTGCGGTGGATGTGGCCGGGCATGATGCCGATCTTGATCTCTTCGGGGGTGATCAGGCCGGGGCAGTTGGGGCCCAGCAGCAGGGTCTTCTTGCCGCCGGCGGCCTCTTTGGCCTTCATTTTGTTGCGCACCATGAGCATGTCGCGCACCGGGATGCCTTCGGTGATGCACACCACCAGGTCCAGGTCAGCTTCCACCGCTTCCCAAATGGCGTCTGCGGCTCCGGCCGGCGGCACGTAGATCACGCTGACCGTGGCGCCGGTTTGGCCCGCGGCTTCTTTGACGCTGGCGTAGATGGGGATGTCGGAGAACTTCTCACCGGCCTTCTTGGGGTTCACGCCGGCGACAAAGCACTGCTTGCCGTTGGCGTAGGACTGGCAGCCCAGGGTGTGGAACTGGCCCGTCTTGCCGGTGATGCCTTGGGTGATGACCCGGGTGTTCTTGTTGATCAGAATGCTCATGTTGACCCCTCGTGCTCGGAGCACCGCGCCTCTGCCCTTCGGGGGCCGCAGCGCCCCCACAGGGGCGCTTGGCGCTGGGCGCGCTCCATGGTGTTGGACGTTATCGGACGGCGCCGACGATCTTGGTGGCGGCTTCGGCCATGGTGTCGGCCGCGATGATGGGCAGGCCCGATTCGGCCAGCATCTTCTTGCCGATGTCCTCGTTGGTGCCCTTCATGCGCACCACCAGCGGCACCTGCAGGTTGACCGCCTTGCACGCGGCAATCACGCCCTCGGCAATGGTGTCGCAGCGCATGATGCCGCCGAAGATGTTCACGAGGATGCCCTTGACGGCTGGGTTCTTGAGCATGATCTTGAAGGCCTCGGTGACCTTCTCGGCGGTGGCGCCGCCGCCCACATCCAGGAAGTTGGCAGGCTCGCCGCCAAAGAGCTTGATGGTGTCCATGGTGGCCATGGCCAGGCCTGCGCCGTTGACCAAGCAACCGATGTTGCCGTCCAGGCTGATGTAGGCCAGGTCGAACTTGCTGGCTTCGATTTCCGCCGCGTCTTCTTCATCGAGGTCGCGGTAGGCCACGATCTCCGGGTGGCGGAACAGGGCGTTGGAGTCGAAGTTGAACTTGGCGTCCAGGGCAATGATCTGGCCCTTGCTGTCGCGGTTCAGGGGGTTGATCTCGACCAGTGAAGCATCGGTTTCCATGTAGCACTGGTAGAGCTTTTGGAACACGTCTTTGGCCTGGGCCACCGATCCTTCGGGCATCTGGATGCCGCGGGCGATTTCGCCGGCTTGCTCATCGGTCAGGCCCTTGAGCGGGTCGACGAAGACCTTGCAGATCTTCTCGGGGTGGCTGTGGGCCACCTCTTCGATGTCCATGCCGCCCTCGCTGGAGGCGATGAACGCCACCTTTTGCGTGGCCCGGTCGGTCACCACCGAGACGTAGTACTCCTTGCCGATGTCCGCGCCTTCTTCGATGTACAGGCGACGCACCTTCTGGCCCTCGGGACCCGTTTGGTGGGTCTTGAGCTGCATGCCCAGGATTTGCCCGGCCAGCGTCTTGACATCGTCCACCGAGCGGGCCAGCTTCACG
>RFPX01000204.1 GCA_009925955.1 Betaproteobacteria bacterium | reverse complement strand
CATTCCACCGCTAGCATGAAAATGGTTTACATCAGCTGCGCCATTGGGATACATGCGCGTTAACAAGGGGACAACATCTGATAGATCGGACATATCGTCCCAATTAATGATAATTCCCGCAGCACGTGCAATAGCGATTAAATGAATGGTGTGATTCGTTGAACAAGCCCCCATACAGGCGGGCATCGGCACGCATGGACACCGAGCCCTGCGCACCGTCCGGGCTCACCAGCAGGGCCAGCCGTCCGAGCCTGTCGACGTCATCGAAGGCGCGCTGTTCGTATCCGGGCTCGCCCCCAGGTGAGTCGGGCAAGAACCAGATTTGAAGAAAGTGTGTCTCTCGATCGGCCTCGTGGTTGTGCTCACTGTGGCGTATGCCGTGGCCGGCACTCATGCGCTGCACCTCGCCGGGGCCGATGGTCGAACCGTTGCCCAAGCTGTCCCGGTGGCCCAGGCGGCCGCTGAGCACCACGCTCACGATCTCCATGTCGCGGTGCCCATGCGGCCCGAAGCCGGTGCCCGGCGCCACACGGTCTTCGTTGATCACCCGCAGATTGCCCCAGGACACGAAACGCGGGTCTTGGTAGCCGGCGAATGAAAAGCTGTGAAAGCTTCGAAGCCAGCCGTGGTCGGCGTAGCCCCGGTCTTGGGAAGGGCGAAGGGTCATCATGGCCGTGTGCTCAAGAATACAAAGCCGCAGCCCACCCGGGCTTGCAGCAGGTCTGCACTGTAGGCCGCTGCACGCAGGCCACCGAGCGGCCCGCCTTGAACCGCCCGTTCAAATAAGATGAAGCCATGGCAGACAAGCACTTCGCCCTGACGCCCGAGGCCCTCACGATGATGGATGCAATCGCGCGAAACGGCAGTTTCGCAGCGGCCGCGCGTGAGCTGGGACGCGTACCCTCGGCGCTGACCTACAGCGTGCGCCAGTTGGAAGAGTCCTTGGACGTCCTCTTGTTCGATCGCAAGTCGGGTCAGGCCAAGCTGACGGCGGCCGGGCAGGAGTTGTTGTCCGAAGGCCGGCGCCTGCTGGCTGAAATGGCCGGCGTGGCCAACCGGGTGCGCCGCGTGGCCACGGGTTGGGAAACCGAACTCACGATTGCCGTCGATGGGGTGATGTCCTCGCCCACGGTGCTGGAGTTGGTGGAAGCCTTTTATCAACAAGGGCATCAGACCGCTTCAGGCAAGCGAAAAACGGAAGGCGCACCGGCCAACCCACCGCCCACGCGACTGCGCTTGCGCAGCGAGGTGCTTGCAGGCACCTGGGAAGCCCTGCTGTCTGGCCAGGCCGATTTGGCCATTGGCGTGGCCATGAGCAGCATGAGTGCCCCGGCCGGTTTTGCTGTCGAAACACTGGGTGAACTGCCCTTTGTACTGTGCATGAGCCCCGGCCATCCTTTGGCTCAAGTGCCCGAACCGATCGGTGACGATGCCTTGGTGCGGCACCGCGCGGTGGCGGTATCGGATTCCGCCTCCCGCCTGTCGCCGCTGACGGTCAACCTGTTGCCAGGGCAAGATGTGCTGACCGTGTCTGCGCAGCACGACAAGCTGCAGGCCTTGCTCCGTGGGCTGGGCGTGGGATTCATGCCGCAGCCTTGGATACAGGATGCCGTCGCGCAAGGACGGCTGCTGACCCGGGCCGTTCGGCGCACGGTGCCGCCGGCCGCCTTCGGCTACGCCTGGCGACTGGGCACGGGCACGGGTGGTGCAGGACTGGGGTTGGCCCTGCAATGGTGGCTGGGGCAACTGTCGCACCCGGCCACGCGCCGCGCGCTGCTCTACCGGCTGTAGACCATGATGGCCGGCGGCCGTGTCCAACTGCTGGCCCTGAAGGGGCTGGGGCCCCTGTGGTGACGCGCTACCGGGGGCGCTTTGCGCCCACGCCTTCGGGCCCTCTACACGCGGGCTCGGTCGTGGCGGCCCTGGCCAGTTGGCTGGATGCCCGCGCCCACGGCGGCACCTGGGTGGTGCGCATCGAAGACACCGACACGCCGCGCTGCATCCCCGGCGCCGATCATCACATCCTGCACCAGCTCGACCGCCTGGGCCTGCGGTCGGATGAGCCGGTTCGGTGGCAATCCCCTTCGCCATCCCAAGACGCCTACGAAGCGGCCTGGCGGGCCCTGCAGGCCAAGGGGTGGGCCTATGGCTGCGCCTGCAGCCGCCAGGACATCGAGCGTGCCCTTGCGCGCGTTGGTGGGCTGAACACCGGGCAGCCGGCCGCAGCGGTTTACCCCGGCACCTGCCGAACGGGCCTGGGCGGGCGTACGCCCCGTGCCTGGCGCGTTCGGGTGGAAGGGCACTGGGCCTGGCACGACCGTCGATTGGGGCCGCAGTCACAAGACCTGCCGCGAGAGGTGGGGGACTTCGTCATTCGGCGCGCCGATGGGCTATGGGCGTACCAACTGGCGGTGGTGGTAGATGACGCGGCACAGGGCATCACCGATGTGGTGCGGGGCGAAGACCTGGCCGACAACACGCCACGCCAGCAGCACCTGCAACGGCTGTTGGGCCTGCCCTTGCCCCGCTACCTGCACACGCCGCTGGTGTGGGCTTGCGACGGGCAGAAGCTGTCCAAACAAACCGGCGCAATGGCCGTGGATGTGGACCGGCCGCTGTCGGTCTTGCAGGCCGCCGCGCAGGTCGGGCGCGGGCTGACAGCAGATGATCTGCCCGAAGCTTTGGCAAAGGTTTTGGAAGCTTGAAAGGTCCCCAGAAAGAAAGGAGGCCGCCGGTTTGCACCAGCGGCCCAAGTCTAGGGAGGAAACGCCCAAGAAGGGCAGGCGAGATCGCTGTTTCAGCGATATCGCACCGCAACAATATGAATGTGCACTGCACAAAAATCAAGGGCGATGTTGAGATATTTAGTCGAATTATATGACAAATCAACCGAAGTGTTGGATTTTAGTT
>RFPX01000203.1 GCA_009925955.1 Betaproteobacteria bacterium | reverse complement strand
CGCACCTGCGCATCGGTTTCGGCCCCGCCGCTCAGCCGTTCCTGCAAGAGGCTGCGCACCGAGGGCTCGCCACTTTGTGCCAAACGCTGCACGGCGGCCAGGCGTTGGGCCGCCTCGGGTGCGGCCACCGAAGCCAGGGCTTGCAGCTTTTCCAAAGCGGTACGGAGTTCGGGCGATGTTTCAGCGGCCAGCGCCTGTTCAATCAAGGCCAGCTGCGTAGCGTCAACGCCCGCGGTGGTGAGCTGACGGATGGCCTGTGTGCGCACCGCCAGGTCCGCGGACAACAGGTTCAGGCCCGACTGGACCGCCGAAATGGCGCTGCGCAGCCGGTTGTTGATCAGCGCCTCTTGCGCGTCGGCGGGCAAAGCAGCCAGGGCAGCGCCGCCCGCCACGCGCACGCTCGAGCCCCGCACCACGAAAGCCTGGCTGGCATTGGCCCTGACCTCACCGTCCTCCAAGGCCTTGAGAAAGTCGCCCAAAGCCGCGTCGCCACGGGCGGCGGCCTCCTGAAGTGCCTTGAGCCGGTCGTCGGTGTCGCCCACCGCGATGGCATGGGCCTGCTGTGGTGTCAGGGCCTGGGCCTCAGAGGCGCCGGGGCCCCACACGCCTAAGCCACAGACGACCCCAAAAAGGAGCCACAGCGCCCGAGCCCGCGCCCGTGTCGCACGCAAGCACCCGGCCCAGGGGCTGGGCTCACACCGGCCAAAGCGCTGGGCAAAACCAGCCACCGCCCGGTGGCTGAGCCACCGGGCCTCGGACAGGAGGCTCATACCGATCGATTCGGGTCCGGCTGCAGGCGAGATGGCCGCAATCAGGACTTCTTCGGTGCGATCACCGGCTCGTCCTTCTTGCCCTTGTTCTCAGGAATGAAGGGGCTCCAGGGCTGGGCCTTCACAGGGCCGGGTGTCTTCCACACCACGCTGAACTGGCCATCGGCCTTGACTTCGCCAATGAACACGCTCTTGTGCAGGTGGTGGTTCTTCTCGTCCATCTTGGAGGTGATGCCCGAGGGCGCGGTGAAGGTCTGGCCGGCCATGGCTGCAATCACCTTGTCGGTGTCGGTGGTCTTGGCCTTCTCCACAGCCTGCTTCCACATGTAGATGCCGATGTAGGTGGCCTCCATCGGGTCGTTGGTCAGCGGTTTGTCCTTGTGACCCGGCAGGTTCTTGGCCTTGGCATAAGCGGCCCACTTCTTGGTGAACTCGTCATTGGCCGGCGCCTTGATCGACATGAAGTAGTTCCAGGCGGCCAGGTGACCCACCAGCGGCTTGGTGTCCACGCCGCGCAGTTCTTCTTCGCCCACCGAGAAGGCCACGACCGGCACGTCGGTGGCCTTCAGGCCTTGGTTGCCCAGCTCCTTGTAGAAGGGCACATTGGAGTCACCATTGATGGTGGAAACCACCGCAGTCTTCTTGCCCTCGCCCGCGAACTTCTTGATCTTGGCGATGATGCCCTGGTAGTCGGCGTGGCCGAAGGGGGTGTACTCCTCCATGATGTCGGCATCGGCCACACCCTTACTCTTGAGGAAGGCGCGCAGGATCTTGTTGGTGGTGCGCGGGTAGACATAGTCGGTGCCCAGCAACACGAAGCGCTTGGCGCTGCCGCCGTCCTTGCTCATCAGGTATTCCACGGCGGGAATGGCCTGCTGGTTGGGCGCGGCACCGGTGTAGAAGACGTTCTTGCTGAGCTCTTCGCCTTCGTACTGCACGGGGTAGAACAGCAGCGAGTTGAGCTCTTCATAGACCGGCAGCACCGACTTGCGGCTCACGCTGGTCCAGCAACCAAAGGTAACGGCCACCTTGTCTTTGCTGATGAGCTGGCGCGCCTTCTCGGCAAACAGCGGCCAGTTCGAGGCCGGGTCCACCACCACGGGCTCGAGCTTCTTGCCCAGCACACCGCCCTTGGCGTTGATCTCTTCAATGGCCATCAAGGCCGTGTCCTTGAGCACGGTTTCCGAAATGGCCATCGTGCCGGACAAGGAGTGCAGGATGCCCACCTTGATGGTGTTTTGCGCAAAGGCGGGCACAGACAAGCCCGCCAGCGTGAGTGCTGCGGCCAAAGACTTCAGGTGGTGACGGCGGTTCATGAACGGTTTCTCCAAAAAAGCGCGACGGTGAATGGGCGCCCCTCGGGCGCTGTGGGACTGCAAGCAAGACTTCGGGTGATGTTTTGCAAAGGCCGTGCCAACCCCGCGCTACCCCCGCGCATTGGGAATAGCTTGCCAAGTAGCGTACCGACCCGCTTTAACGGCCTGCACAGCACCGACTTGGGTGCCGGTGGCGCCCAAATGTGGTGCGGGGGACGGCTGTCTGCGCCAATCGCCACCTGCTTTGGTGCGCGGTGGGTGGCCAGGCGACCCATGTGTACACACCAACGGATCCAGACTGCAAAAGCCTTGCACCAAAGGCCCTGAACTTGCATAGACTGGCACGATTGCTCTGAACCAACAGCCACCATGGACCTGACCCCGCGCGAAAAGGACAAGCTCCTGATCTTCACCGCCGCCCTGGTGGCCGAGAGGCGCCGCGCACGCGGGCTCAAGCTCAATCACCCCGAAGCGGTGGCCCTGATCACCGCGGCCATCATGGAAGGGGCGCGCGACGGCCGCACGGTGGCGCAGTTGATGAGCGATGGCAAACAGGTCCTGCGCCGAGACGAGGTGATGGAGGGCATTCCTGAAATGATCCCGGACATCCAAGTGGAGGCCACCTTTCCCGACGGCACGAAGCTGGTGACCGTCCACCAGCCCATCACCTGAAGCTGCATCGAACCGCCCTGGACCACCCGCGCCTCAACCCTTCGAGAACCCAGCATGAAGACCTACACCGTCGTCCGCCGCCATCAGGGCTTCAAGGTCATCGGGAAGTTGTCCCGCGATCCACAGCTGCGCACGCCCGCCGGGCTCGACGCGGC
>RFPX01000202.1 GCA_009925955.1 Betaproteobacteria bacterium | reverse complement strand
GCCCCGTTGAGCACCGTCGCCCCGATACCGATCAGGCTGCCGTCCCCCACCGTGCAGCCGTGCAGCATGGCCTGGTGGCCCACGGTCACATCCGCGCCAATGCGCAGGGGCTGACCCGGGTCGCTGTGCAGAACCGCGCCGTCCTGGATGTTCGTGCGCGGCCCCACCTCGATGGCTTGTGTCTGGTCGCCCCGGATCACGGCGCCAAACCAAACGCTCACATCAGCGCCCAGCGTCACATGGCCCACCACCCGGGCGTTGTCGGCCACCCAGGCCGAAGCATCAACCTCGGGCTCGTGTCCGTTGACCGACAGGATGTTGCAGTTGTTCACGGTGTGCTCCAGAGCGGGGTTTCAGCCGAACAGCCAATACTGGCGACAATCAGGGTTTTGCCCAACCCGCATCATGGCACTGCTGGACCCCATACGCGCCGTCATCTTGGACCTGGACGGCACCCTGGTCGATACCCTGGGGGATTTCGAGTTGGCCCTTCGCGCCATGTTGGCCGACTTGGACGTCGCCCCGGATGCGATCTCCCCTACCTTCGTCGGGCACACCGTGGGCAAAGGCTCGGAGTACCTGGTCCACCAGACCTTGGCCCATGTCGGCCTGGCCGCCGATGACGCCGAGACCTTCGGACGGGCCATGCAGCGCTACCAGCACCACTACGGACACTTCAATGGCCAGGCCTCGCGGCTGTTCCCCGGCGCGGCCGAGGGCGTGCAGGCCTTGCGCTCCATGGGCCTGCCCCTGGCTTGTGTGACCAACAAGCCCGGACGCCATGCGCGGGCGCTGTTGCAGGCCAAGGGGTTGCTGGGCGCGTTTGACCAGGTGTTCGGAGGGGACGCCTTCGAACGCAAGAAGCCCGACCCCTTGCCGCTGATCGAGACCTGCCGTGCGCTGGGCCAGGCCTGTGAGCACACCTTGGTGGTGGGAGACTCCCTCAACGACGCCCAGGCGGGCCACGCCGCCGGTTGTCCGGTGGTCTTGGTCAGCTACGGCTACAACCACGGCCGGCCTATCCGCGAAGTGCCGGCGGCGGCCTACCTGGACCGCATCGACGAACTCGCGCACATGAGGTCTTCACCGTGATGACCGAACTCGAATTCAAGAGCCTGGCTGCTCAAGGCTTCAACCGCATACCGCTGATTGCCGAGGCCTTTGCCGACCTCGAGACGCCGCTGTCGCTGTACCTCAAGCTGGTGGGGGGCGCCAAGCATGGCTTCCTGCTGGAAAGCGTGGTCGGCGGCGAGCGCTTTGGCCGCTATTCGTTCATCGGACTGCCAGCCCGAACCCTCCTGCGGGCCCATCGCGGTGTGGTGGAAGTGGTCACCCAGGGTCAAGTGGTCGAGCGCCACGAGGCCAACCCGCTGGACTTCATCGCTCAGTACCAGCAGCGCTTCCGCGTGGCCCTGCGCCCTGGCATGCCCCGGTTTTGCGGCGGGCTGGCCGGCTATTTCGGCTACGAGACCATCCGCAGCATTGAGAAGAAGCTGGCCACCACGCGCAAGGAGGGCGGCATCGGCACGCCCGACATCCTGTTGCTGCAAACCGAAGAGCTGGCGGTGATCGACAACCTGTCCGGCCGCCTGTACCTCATCGTCTATGCCGACCCGGCGCGCCCTGAGGCCTATTTCAGCGCGCAAAAACGCCTGGGCGAGCTCATCGACAAGTTGCGCTACAGCGTGGCGGCACCGCAGGTGCGCAAAGGCCCCAGCTACCCGGTGGAGCGTGAGCTCAGCCAGGCCGAGTTCGAGACCCTCGTCTTGCGGGCCAAGGAGTACATCGCCGCGGGCGACTGCATGCAGGTGGTCTTGGGCCACCGCCTGCGCAAGCGCTACACGGAAAGCCCCTTGAGCCTGTACCGCGCCCTGCGCTCGCTCAATCCCAGCCCCTACATGTACTACTACGACATGGGGGACTTCCAGATCGTGGGCTCTTCACCCGAGATCCTGGTGCGACAGGAGCGGCAGGCGCAGGACGCCTCCACGGTGGTGACCATTCGCCCCATCGCCGGTACCCGCCCGCGCGGATCGACGCCTGAGCAGGACCAAGCCCACGAAGCCGAGCTGCTGGCCGATCCCAAGGAGCGTGCCGAGCATGTGATGTTGATCGACTTGGCCCGAAACGACCTGGGCCGCATGGCCCAGACGGGATCGGTCAAGGTGACCGAAGCCTTCGGCATCGAGCGCTACTCGCATGTGATGCACATCGTGAGCAATGTGCAGGGCCAGCTCAAGCCCGGCTTGAGCGCACTGGACGTGCTCAAGGCCAGCTTCCCCGCCGGCACGCTCAGCGGCGCACCCAAGATTCGCGCCATGGAAATCATCGACGAACTTGAGCGCAGCGAGCGAGGGATCTACGGAGGTGCTTGCGGCTACCTCAGCTATGCCGGCGACATGGATGTGGCCATCGCCATCCGCACGGGTGTGGTCAAGGACAACACGCTGTATGTGCAGGCAGGCGCCGGGGTGGTCGCCGATTCGGTGCCCGAGATGGAGTGGAAGGAAATCGAAGCGAAGGCGCGTGCGGTGCTGCGTGCGGCAGAGCTGGTGGAGGAGGGCTTCTGATGTTGTTGATGATCGACAACTACGACAGCTTCACCTTCAACCTGGTGCAATACCTGGGTGAGCTGGGCGCGCCGGTGCAGGTGGTTCGCAACGACGAGGTCACGCTTGGCGACATTGAGGTCTTGGCGCCGACCCACCTGGTGTTCTCACCGGGGCCGTGTTCGCCCGCCGAGGCTGGCATCTGTGTCGAGGCCATCCGCCACTTCATGGGCCGCCTGCCCATTCTGGGGGTGTGCTTGGGACACCAAAGCATTGGGGCTGCCCTGGGTGGGCGGATCGTGCGAGCACCCGAACCCAAGCATGGCAAGACCAGCGTGATCCAAACCGACCGCAAGGGCCTGTTTGCTCACCTTCCGCG
>RFPX01000201.1 GCA_009925955.1 Betaproteobacteria bacterium | reverse complement strand
GCCGTGGCCATCACCGCTGACAACAAAGTGCTGTTCTCTCGCAAAGAGATCAAGGTCACCCTGGGTGGCTGCGGCGGTTGATCGCCGGCACCGTCATTCCACATTGCTCGCCTTTCGCGAAACGAATTCAACGATCAGGAGAACACCATGGCAGACCCGATGCGCATCCGCGCACAAGCCACCGGCGACAAAGCCACTGTCCGCGTCCTTATGAGCCACGAAATGGAAACCGGCCAGCGCCGAGACTCCGCTGGCAAGACCATTCCCGCCTGGTTCATCCAGGACGTGTCGGCCACCCACAACGGCAAGCCCGTGTTTTCGGCGCAGTGGGGCCCGGCGGTGTCCAAGAACCCCTTCCTGCAGTTCACCATCAAGGGTGCCAAGGCCGGCGACAAGATTGCCGTCACCTGGGTGGACAACAAAGGCGACAAGCGCACAGACGAGGCCACGGTCAGCTGAGGCCCGCTTCCCGCGGGGCTCTAGGCCCCTTGGCCCCTCGGCCCCGCGGCCATTAAGCCATCAGGCCCCACAGCCGCTGTGCCGTCCCATCACCCATCAGGAGACCACGATGACGTCCACCCTCAAGGCCATCGTGGCCGCCCTCTGCGCAGTACCCCTGCTGGCGGCGGCCCAAGCCAAGTCCACGTCCGACGGCATTGCCGAGTACCGCAAGATGCTCGAGGACGGGAACCCCGCCGAGCTGTTTGAAGCCAAGGGCGAGGCCCTTTGGAAGCAGGCCCGCGGCCCCAAGAAGGCCACGCTGGAAAAGTGCGACCTGGGCCTGGGTCCCGGCGTCGTCAAGGGTGCTTGGGTTCAACTGCCGCGCTACTTTGCCGACACGGGCAAGGTACAGGATGTGGAGTCACGCCTGGTCACCTGCATGGCCACCCTTCAGGGCTTCAACGCGGAAGAACTCATCAAGACGCCGTTTGGCCGCGGCGAGATGGCCAACATCACCGCCTTGGCCACCTGGATCGCCACCGAGTCGCGTGGACAGCGCTTCAACCTGCCCCAGGCCCATGCCGAAGAGCAGCGCTTTTATGAACTGGGCAAGCGGGCGTTCTTCTTTCGTGGCGGTCCCATGGACTTCTCCTGTGCATCCTGTCACTCGGTGGAGGGCAAGCGAATCCGCTTACAGGAGTTGCCCAACCTCACCAAGAACCCTGGTGACGGCATCGGTTTTGCAGCCTGGCCGGCCTACCGCGTAAGCCAGGGCGCCATGTGGAGCATGCAGCTTCGCTTGAACGACTGCTACCGCCAGCAGCGCTTCCCCTATCCCGGTTTCGCTTCAGACCTGACCGTGGCGCTGGGCGTGTACATGGGCGTGAATGCCAAGGGCGCGGAGTCGATCGCCCCGGCCATCAAGCGTTGAAGTTGCGACCAGGAGACCGCAGATGAACCACCAACCCCATACCCGTTCGCGGGCCCATGCTGTGCGAACCATCAGCCTGATCGGTGCCACAGCCGTCGCCGCACTCACCGTGATCGGCTGCGCCTCGTTGCCCTCACCCAAGGAACTCGATGCGCAGGCCGCTGCCATGATCAAGGCCGCCTTCCGCGACGAGGGCATTGCCAAGGTCGACCGCATCCAACAGGACTTGGCGCAGTCGGCCTGCTCCTCAGACAAGGCACCCCCGCCCGAGACCATGCAAAAGATCATGCAGGAGGCCATGGCCACCGTGCAGTGGCCTCAAGGCGGGCGATACCTCGGTGATTGGAAGGAGGGCGAACGCCTGGCCCAAAGCGGCCGGGGCATGACCTGGACCGACGCCAGCGCCGACCCCAAGGCCAACGGTGCCCAGTGCTACAACTGCCACCAGATCAGCAAGTCCGAACTCAGCTACGGCTCGCTGGGCCCCAGCCTCTACCAGTACGGCAAGCTGCGCGGCGTGGCCGACCCCAGCAGCCCTGCGGCCGAGCCTATCCTCAAGTACACCTGGGCCAAGATCTGGAACAGCAACGCCTACATGGCCTGTTCCGGCATGCCGCGCTTTGGTCACGCCAAGTTGCTCAACGAAGACCAGATCCGGCACGTGATGGCCCTGCTCCTGGATCCCAAGTCACCGGTCAACGCCCAATAAGTGGAGCCCCGTTCATGAGTTTGAGTAAGCGCGAATTCCTGCAGGTGCTGGCGGCCGCCGGGGTGGCGGGCATGGCCTTGGGCCGGCATGCGCAGGCGGACGCACAGACGGCTCAGGCCGGGCTGTATGACATCGCGCCCTTTGGGCAGGTCAGCCTGCTGCACATGACCGACTGCCACGCCCAACTCAAGCCCATCTACTTCCGCGAGCCCAGCGTGAACATGGGCATCGGCTCGATGAGGGGGCAGCTCCCGCACCTGGTTGGTGAGCACTTGCTTAAAGCGGCGGGTTTGAAGCCCGGCACACCCCTGGCCCACGCCTACACGTACCTGGACTTTGAAACCGCTGCGCGCCGCTACGGAAAGGTGGGCGGTTTTGCGCACCTGGCCACGCTGGTCAAGCAACTCAAGGCCAGCCGGCCGGGCGCGCTCTTGCTGGACGGCGGTGACACCTGGCAAGGCTCGGCCACGTCGCTGTGGACGAATGCGCAGGACATGGTCGACGCTTGCAAACTGCTCACGGTGGACGTGATGACCGGCCACTGGGAGTTCACCTACGGCATGAAGCGGGTGCAGGAGATTGTCGAGAAGGACTTCAACGGCGAGGCCGCACCGGGCACGCCCGGTGGCGCGCACAAGGTCGACTTCGTGGCGCAGAACGTGCGCACCACCGACTTCGACGATCCTGTCTTCAAGCCCTACGTGATCCGCCCCATCAACGGCGTGCCGGTGGCCATCGTGGGGCAGGCCTTTCCGTACACGCCCATTGCCAATCCGCGCTACCTGGTGGCCGACTGGAGCTTCGGCATCCAAGACGCCAACATGCAAAAGGTGGTGGACGAGGCCCG